>JAEZPL010000602.1 GCA_023413605.1 Pseudomonadota bacterium | reverse complement strand
GTTGCACGCCCTGGCGGTGCAGGGTGTAGCCCGCGGGGGTGTAGATGCGGCTCCAGGTCAGGAACAGCTCACCGTCGTTCGGCAGGCGCGTGACGGTCTGCACGCTGCCCTTCCCGTAGGAGGAGGCGCCGACCACGACCGCGCGGCCGGAGTCCTGCAAGGCAGCCGCCACGACCTCCGCCGAAGAGGCGGAACGGCCGTCCACCAGCACGACCATGGGCAGTCCGTTGGCGATGTCGTCCGGGGCCGCCTCGAACCGCTGGCGGCTGTCGGGGTGGCGGCCTTCCGTCGTGATGATCTTGCCGCGGGGCATGAACAGATCGGCCACCGCGACCGCCTGATCGAGCAGGCCGCCGGGGTTGCCCCGCAGGTCGAGCACATAGCCGCGCAGGCCCTTGCCGACGCTTTGGCGCGTGGTCGCCACGGCCTCGCGCAGGTTGGCGGCGGTGGAGGCGTTGAAACGGTCAACCTTCAGCACCGCGATCTGGTCGGTGACGGTCAGGCCCACGGTGTTGGGCACCACGCGCTCGCGCCGGATCGGGGCGCGGCGGGGCGCGTTGCCATCCCGCGCGATGGTCAGCAGAACCATCGTGCCGGTGGGGCCGCGCAGCCGGTCGCGCATCTCCGCCTCGGTCATCTTGACCGTGAGTTCGCCGTCGATGGCCAGAAGCTGGTCGCCGTCCTTGATGCCGGAGCGGTCGGCCGGCCCGCGGTTCAGCACGTCGCGGACGATGGTGCGGCCGTTGGCGGTCTCCAGCGACAGGCCGATGCCGCCGTAGCCTTCGCGCTGGGCGCGCTCGCTGGTGGCGCGCTGGGTGCCGGTGTAACGGGAATAGCCGTCGAGGTCGGCCATCACCGAGTCCAGCACCACTTGGTAGACGCGCTCAGGAGTTGCCTGATAGAGGGCGGGCGAATAGAGGCGGGCGCGTTCCGCTGCCTTGGTGGTCAGCGCCGCCCAGCCGGCCGCATCGGCGCTGGACGGCGCCGTGTACTCCCCGATCTGCGAGTCCGACACGTACAAGCGTACGGCGTTGCCGGACCGCTCCACACGGGTCGTCGGATCGATGGTGCTGAGGCCCTTCAGCCCGTCGAAGCCGAGGCGGCTGAAGTCGGCGGTCTGCAGGTACACCTCGGCGATCTTGCCGTAGGCGACGGTGAAAACCTGTTCGCTGACGAAGGATGTATCGGCGGCAGCGGCCGAAGGGGCAGGAAGCCCCCGATGGCCGAGGACGAGCATGGCCGCCGCGAGCGGGATCACCAGACGATGTCGCGGCGAAAGTCCTCGATTGCGAATGCCCATGGCGCGCCGACCGCGGCCTCCTTGTCCCGAGGCGAATCCGGGCGAGGCGCCCCGATTCGAATGGGCAAGAAATATCACTTACGAGGAAGGTGCGGACGCGACAAAAGTCGGCGCTTTACCACTTTGTTGCGGATTGTCCACCTATGTGGCCTAGCGGCCACGGTGGCGCTTCCCTGGCGCGCCGCGGGTCTTTGCGGCACCGGCGCGGGGGTGGTGGCCTGATTGCCACGGAAGGTCGGCGGATCCATCGTTCCGCAAGGCAAACAGAGTGCTGCCGGTCAACGGGTCGGCCTCGACCAGCGTCACCTTCACCGGCGCGCCCAGCCGGTAGACACGGCCCTCGCGCTGGCCGACCAGGGCGTGGGCGTGCTCGTCATGCTCGTACTGGTCGTCGGGCAGGGTGCTGGCCGGAATCAGGCCGTCGGCGCCGCTCTCGTCCAGCCGGATGAACAGGCCGAATCGGGTCACCCCGGAAATGCGGCCGGAGAAGGCTTCTCCCACCCGGTCCGCCAGGAAAGCGGCGGTGAACCGGTCCACCGCGTCACGCTCGGCCGTGGCAGCTCGTCGTTCCGTCATCGAAATGTGTTCGCCGATGTCCTCCAGCCCGGCGATGGCCGCGTCGTCCAGCCCGCCGGGGCCGAGCCCGTGCGCGCGGATCAGCGCGCGGTGCACGATCAGGTCGGCGTAGCGGCGGATGGGCGACGTGAAATGCGCGTAGCGGGTCAGTGCGAGGCCGAAATGACCGATGTTTTCCGGGCTGTATTCGGCCTGCGACTGGCTGCGCAGGATGACCTCGCTGACCAGCTGCGATTCCGGAGTGCCGGCCGCCTTGGCCAGGATGCGGGTGAAATGGTCCGGCGCCAGCTTCGGAACGCGGGGCAGGGTGTAGCCGATGCCTGTCAGGAACTCCCGCAGGGATTCCTGCTTGTCCATCGACGGCTGGTCGTGCACGCGGTAGAGGCCGGGCATGCCGGCCCGCTCCAGGCTTTCCGCGGCGGCGACGTTGGCGCAAATCATGAATTCTTCGATCAGCCGGTGGCTGTCGAGCCGCTCGCGGGGCGAGATCTCCGCCACGCGCCCACGCTCGTCCAGGCGGACGCGCCGTTCCGGCAGGTCGAGTTCCAGCGTTCCGCGCCGCCGCCGGGCCGCCCACAGGCAGTCGTAGGCGCCGTAGAGCGGCGTCAACACCGGGCCAAGCAGCGGCTCGGTCACCTCGTCCGGCGCGCCGTCGCGGGCCGCCTGAACCTGTTCGTAGGTCAGTCGCGCGGCGGAGCGCATCAGGCCGCGCACGAACTTGTGCCGCTGGAGCACCCCGTGGCGGTCGATCCACAGGTGCACGGCGAAGCAGGCGCGGTCCTCGTTCGGCCGCAGGGAGCAGAGATCGTTGGACAGGGCCTCCGGCAGCATCGGAACGACGCGGTCCGGGAAGTACACGGAGTTTCCGCGCTCGTACGCGTCGCGGTCCAGGGCCGAACCGGGACGTACATAGTAGGCCACGTCGGCGATCGCGACCAGCAGGTGCCATCCACCCTCATTGGCCGGGTCGCTGTCGGGCTCCGCCCACACGGCGTCGTCGAAATCGCGGGCGTCGGCGCCGTCGATGGTCACCAGAGGAATGTCGCGCAGGTCGCTGCGGCTGGTGAGGGACGGGACGGCGGCGTGCTGCGCCTCCCGGATCGCGGCGGATGGGAAGTCCGTGGGCAGGCCGTGGGTGTGGATGGCGATCAGGCTGATGGCGCGCGGCTCGTCGGTGGAGCCCAGCCGCTCGACGACGCGGGCCTGCGGCTGGCC
>JAEZPL010000594.1 GCA_023413605.1 Pseudomonadota bacterium | reverse complement strand
AGGCAGCCGTTCAGGATGATGTTGCCGATTTCCGCCAGCGCGTCCTGTTCGAGGTCGACGATTTCCTCAAGGCTCAACTCGCTGCCGAGCACGGCGCGGGCCAGCTCCAGGCTGTTGGTTTCCGGAAATATCAGAAGGGCGCGGCCGGAGAAGGAACCGGAGAACAGTTGCTCGACGGCGACAAGGCTCGTCCGCTCGCGCGCCGCCAGCAGGCGGGCCGCGTCGGCGCGGTTGACGATGTCCACCGACGGCACGGACAGCAGAACCTGGTCGGAGACCATGCGGCTGAGATGGGTTGCGGCCCGTCCCACGCCCATGTTCACCAATTCGGTCAGCGCATCGCGCTCCAGGTCGGCTAAATCCACCATACACCGACGCTCCCACTCTTCACCGATGCGCCGCCCCTGCGACGCTTCCGGCACTGTGTGCCAGGACTGCCGTAAAAGTCTCTCCCGTCTATGGCATATGCCGAATAGTGGGAGTGCTATAGGCAATTCAGCGGCACAATGCCGTTGTGCAAATGATTGGCGAACTCCATTGATCGTGCCAGAACGAATTGCAACGCCTGTGCATCCGTGTCTTGGCTTCGGCCGCCGGTGTCCTGTTTCCCTTGCCGTCACGCCGCCAAACGCCGGACGAGTCCGCGCATGAAGTCCTCGCAGGCGGTGACCTGTGCGATGTCGATGTACTCGTTCGGCTGGTGCGCCTGATCGATGGACCCCGGCCCGCACAGGACGGTGGACAGGCCGGCCTCCTGGAACTGGCCGGCCTCGGCCGCGAAGGAAACCATACCCGTGTCGTTGCGCCCGGTCAGCGCGTGGCAGAGCTGCGCCGCGGGGCCGCCCGCCTCCGGCGCCAGACCGGGAACGCCGGCCAGCTGCTCGGTCCGGATGTCGCAATCGGGGCTGATCCGGCGCATCGCGGCGCGCAGGCGCTCGCACTCCGCTTCGAAACGGTCGCGATAGCGCGTCCAGTCGTCGCCCGGCAGCGGGCGGATGTCCCAGACGAAGGAGCAATGGCGGGCGGTGATGTTGGCCGCGGTGCCGCCTTCGATGGTGCCGACGTGCAAAGTCGTGAAGGGCGGGTCGAAGGGGCAGAACGGGTCGGCCTTGGCGACGTTCTCCGCCCCCATGTCGGCGATGAAGGACACCAGCCGCGCCGCGGTCATCACCGCGCTGACTCCCCGGTCGATCTGGGAGGAGTGCACCTCGTGGCCGGTCACGGTGGTGCGCATCACGTAACAGCCCTTGTGCGCCAGCACCACGCCCATGGAGGTGGGCTCGCCCACGACCACCGCGCTGGGGCGCGGCAGTTCGCTGACCATGCGCTCGATCATCGCGGGGGCGCCGAGGCAGCCGACCTCCTCGTCGTAGGACAGGGCGAGGTGCAGGGGGCGCTTCAGCCCCGCCTCCAGCATCTCCGGCAGGAGGGCGAGCGCCACGGCGGGGAAGCTCTTCATGTCGGCGGTGCCGCGCCCGTAGAGGCGACCGTCGCGTTCCACCAGCGTGAAGGGATCGGTATCCCAGGGCTGCCCGTCCACCGGCACCACGTCGGTGTGGGCGGACAGGACGACTCCGCCCTCGACCGGCGGGCCGATGGTCGCGAACAGGTTTGCCTTGCCGCCGTCCGCGCCGGGGCCGTCTGCACTTGGAACGAGACGACTATCGATGCCGTATCCTGCGAGATAATTTCTGACCCAATCGATCAGCGCCATATTGGAACGGCGCGACACGGTGTCGAACCCGACAAGCCGGGCAATCATCGCCTTCGAGGTTTCTTGCACCCTGAAACGTCCATTTCTGCGGAATGGCCCTGCGCGCGGGCCCGTGGTGATGCTGTGTCGGTGTGATATTCTTTAGACACTAAACTCTGGCCCTTGCTTCTCCCGATGTCAAATGGGTCGTCCCGGCTATGCGGGTAGCACAATGCGGGCTGACGCAGGCACCAGATGGTGGCTGCGTCAGCCCGGTGGGGGAGGATGGCTAGGATTGGCTGGAGACGACGGTGATCAGGCCGCCGACCACACCTTTTCGGTCAGCACCGTGCGCACCAGGGTCAGGGCGCTTTCGGCGCTTTCTCGGCCATCGAGCTTGGAGGCCAGCGCCTCGATCTGCGGGGCCGGGATGGTGGAGCGCAACCGGCGCACCGTGTCGGTGAGGTGGCGCTTGGCGAAGCGGGCCTGGTTTCCGCGCTCCGACAATTCCTGGAACGCCTGGCGCCGCATGGTGGCGTCGCGCCCCGCGCTTGCCGCCGACGCCCGTTCGGCGGCAGCCGTCAGATCATTGTTGGCCTGAAGGTAATTGGTGATCGCTTCGGTCAGGATCCGGTTGGCTTGAAGCAAGGGATCAAGGGACATGCGATGAACTCTTTGCCTTCGTTGACGGCGGCGAACCGCGATGGCCCAATGCCAAGTCGTTTTGCGGAAGGCTAAATTCAGACATTGTCGATGTTCAACCCGGCGAAGTGTCCTATGCAGGCCGGCTCGCCGGGTTCCGATCCTGACCGGTCCCATGACCTATCACAAGCCGCCGGAGCCGGGCGATGGAAACATAGGGCCATATGATTTAAGGAGCGGTTTTTTTGTATACGGTCGTCTGTCACATAAACCGGGACCAGAATGGCTGGGAACTCGTTGGCTCGACCGTCGTTTTTTCTCATGCGTCGTTATTTCTGCGGCCAAAGCCCAATTGGAGACTGAAGAATGCAAGGCGATCGCGAGGAACGCATCCGCCGTCGCGCGTACGACCTCTGGGAGCGCGAGGGGAAACCGGAGGGGCGTGGGGATGCTCATTGGGCGCAGGCTTGCGCCGAGATCGACGAGGAAGACCGGGCGTCCGCCGGCGCGTCCTCGACCGATGCCGACACCGGCGTCGTGAAGAAGGCGGTGCGCCGCACCAGGAAAGCCGCTGCCGAGGTTCTTGGCGCCGGCCTGAATGCCGTGGTCGATGTGGTCGAGGAGGCGCTCGCCCCGAAGAAGCCGCGCGCTGCCAAGGCGAAGTCCGCCAAAGCGAAGGGTGAGCCGGCCAAGGCCGAGGCAACCAAGGGGGAAACGGTTCAGGCCGAAACGGCCCCCGGCGAGTCGGCCAGCAGCGAACCGGGCAAGCCTGCGGCAAAGGGTTCGGCGAAGACCGCTGCGAAGAAGACCCAGCTGCCGACGGTCGAGACCGTATCCCACGCCGTTGCCAAGACCGAGGACATGGCCGGTGCGGAAAAGCTTCTGAAGCCGGCGCGCGGCAAGGCCGCCAAGGCGAGTGAAAGCAAGCCGGCCGACACGAAGACCCGCCGCAAGTCCGGCACCGGCCAGAACTCCGAAGTGCTGCATTGAGGCAGGCTATCCCTCTCCCGTCTCTCCGCGGTTGACTGCGAGAGACGGGAGAGGACCATTCGCGTCCTTACACGCACGGCCGGATGTACGGCCGGTTCGCTTCCCACAACTCATCCAGGATCTTCACCGCGGCGTCGGTGGAGTTGATCACCGGGTCGATCAGCAGCGCCTGCAAGGCAAGATCCTTGGAGGCATGAACCGCCGCCTCGACGGCCAGTTGCTGCACGCTGGCCTGCCCATGCAGCAGCTTCGCGATCGGGTCGGGCAGGGGGCCGAGGGAGATGGGGTGGACACCCGCCGCGTCCGCCAGCAGCGGCACCTCCACCGCCAGATCGGGCGGCAGGTTCGGGATGGCCCCCTGGTTGTAGACGATTCCCGATTCGATGAATCGTTTTTGGTTGTGCAGGACGCCGGCGATCACCTGCACCGCCCGCTCGCCCCAGGACGGCTGGGTCCAGTCGTCGGGGATCGGGGTCGTGCCGGCGATCACGCCGTCCATCAGGTCGTTCAGGATGCCCCGCCCGCGCTCGTCCTCCGCGAAGTCGAAGCCGTGCTCCCCGCCCTCCCAACCATAGGGAAGGTATTCGCCCATGTGGTCGTCGCTGCAGGTCGGCCACAGGCCGAAGGCGTGGAACAGGCGGCGTGTCAGCGGGGTGAAGGCCGGATCGTGGGTCTTCTCCTTCTCGCGCAGCAGCGGGTAGAGGTCCCGTCCCGTCGCCTTGTCGCGGATGTGCATCAGCCATTGGAAATGGTTGAGGCCGGCGCCCCAGACCTCCACGTCCTTTTCCAGCATGCCCAGTATCTGGCAGACGAACCAGCGCGCCAGGAAGACGCCGTGGCAGAGGCCCAGCGTCTTGACCTTCGTGTACTTGCCCAGCCCCAGGACGACGCGGCTTTCCGGATTGGACAGGTTGATGAACTGCGCATTGGGGCACAGCTCCTCGATGTCGCGGGCGAAGTCGAAGATCAGCGGCAGGGTGCGCAGCGTGAAGAACAGGCCGCCGGGGCCGCCGTTCTCGCCCAGCGTGTGGCGGATGCCGTGCTTCTTCGGCACCTCGAAATCCAGCTTCCACAGGCGGTTGCGGTCGATGGCGACGGAATTCACCACGAACTCAGCCCCGCGCAGGGCGGCACGCCGGTCGGTGGTCTGCTCGATGACGAGGCCGGCGCCACCCTTCTCGTTGAGGACGCGCGCCAGCGCGGTCATGCGGTCCAGCGCCGCCGGGTTGGTGTCCACCAGGGTCAGCGTGCTGCCCGCCAACTCCGTCGTGGTGAAAAGGTCGCGGTACATGCTCAGCCCGAACGCCGCGCTTCCGGCGCCAAGGAAGACGATCTTCGTGGTTTTCGGTGTGGTGGTGACCATGGGGAAGCCTCCCGCCGGCGGGAATGGAGCCTTGCCGTAAGGGCAAGCCTGCCGCCTTTGCGAAAGTATACTCATGTTAACCCAAAGAGACTATAACTTCTGGGAAGAACGCGAACGATCTTGTCTTCGCAGTCGCAACAAAATCTTCGCGCGCGCAACATGATGCGTCTGGCCAACACTTCGATGGAGACCCGCCATGGCACCCTTCACTTTCCCCCGTGATTTCCTCTGGGGTGCGTCCACCGCGGCCTACCAGATCGAAGGCGCCATCCACGAGGACGGGCGCGGCCCCTGCGTGTGGGACACCTTCACCGACGCCGGTCGCATCCAGGATGGCAGCAGCGCCGCCGTCGCCTGCGACCACTATCACCGCTGGGCCGAGGACATCGCCCTGATGAAGGCGGCGAACTTCAACGCCTACCGCTTCTCCATCGCCTGGCCGCGCATCCTGCCGACGGGCACCGGCGCGGTGAACGCCGCCGGGCTGGACTTCTACGACCGGCTGGTGGACGCGATCCTGGAGGCCGGGATCCGGCCCATGGCCTGCCTCTACCACTGGGACCTGCCGCAGCCGCTGGAGGATCGCGGCGGATGGCAGGAGCGGGAGGTCATCGGCCCCTTCGCCGACTACGCCCGCATCGTCACGGCGCGACTGGCCGATCGCGTCAAGGACTGGATGACGCTGAACGAGCCGAACGTGGTCGCAACGCACGGCTACGGCACCGGGGAGCATGCGCCGGGCCACAAGCTGGGCGAGATCGGCATCCTGCGGGCGCTGCATCATCAGAATCTCGCGCAAGGAGCGGCGTTGCGCGCCATCGCGGCGGAGCATTCCGGGCTGACGCTCGGCACCGTCATCAACCTTCAACCCTGCCGGGCGGAGAGCGACCGCCCGGAGGACATCGCCGCCGCCGCCCGCTGGGACGCGGTGTGGAACCGGGTGGCGCTGGACGGCGTGATGCGCGGGAAGATCCCCGACCTGATGGCCGAAAAGATGAAAAACTTCGTCCTTCCTGGCGACGAGGAGGCGATTCGGTACCCCATCGACCTGCTGGGCATCAACTATTACTCGCGCATGACCATGAAGCACGAGATGGGTCACCCGTTCGACGTGTGGTGGGGCGACGCGCATTGCGACCGCTGGACCGCGATGGCGTGGCCGGTGCAGCCCGACGGGCTCTACGACCTGCTGATGGAGTTCAAGCGGGACTACGGCAATCCCGCCGTCTTCGTGGCCGAGAACGGTGCCGCCTACGACGACGTGATGACGCCGGACGGGCAGGTGCACGACGCGGAGCGCGTGGCCTTCCTGCGCGACCATGTGGAGTCCGTCGCCCGCGCCTTGCAGGACGGCTGCAACGTCAAGGGCTACCTGTGCTGGAGCCTGCTCGACAACTTCGAATGGGGGTTCGGCCTGAGCAAGCGGTTCGGCATCGTGCGCGTCGACTACGACACGCTGAAACGGACACCCAAGGACAGCTACCGCTTCCTGAGTGAGATCGCCAAGTCCGGCACAATGCCCGCATAAGGATTGCGGCAAAGAAAATCGGCTTGGATGAGGCCGCCGGCACTCGCTGCACGGCGGCTTCGCCTTTTGTAACGAAAATCGAAGTGAAACGTGGCGGCGAGTCCCGGAAATATCACATCCTGGTCTAGCGTGGACGGAGCTAATCAGGACGGAGTGCCACCTTAGCGCCCGTCCATGCAAATCATATGCACACGTAGTATTTCGGAAGCCTGCGACGCCGCGAACCCTGCGGACGACGTTCGCGTGGCCATCATCGTTCCGACCTACAAGCATTCCGGCCTGCTGGCGGAGGCGCTGGACACCGCTCTGGCGCAGGAAGCGGACTTCGCCTACGCCATCGTCGTCGTCAACGACGGGTGCCCGTTTCCCGAGACGGACCGCGTGTGCCGCGAGTTTGCGGCGGCCCACCCCGGACGGGTCTTTTACCTGAACAAGCGGAACGGCGGGCTGAGCGCCGCGCGCAACAGCGGGATCGCCTTCGCGCTCGACGCCTTCCCGGCTCTGGAGGCGGTCTACTTCCTCGATTCGGACAACCGCATCCGGCCGCACCTGCTGCAACGGATGCTGGACGCGCTGCGCGAGGCCGGGCCGGAGGTGGGTTGGGCCTATCCGGACGTGGACAAGTTCGGCTTCTTCGAATTCTGCGACATGTCGGGCAGCTACTCGCCGCTGGAGCACCTGTTCCGCAACGTCAGCGAGGCCGGCAGCATGGCGTCCCGCCGCCTGCTGGACACCGGCGCGCGCTTCGACGAATCGATGCGGCAGGGCACCGAGGATTGGGAATTCTGGCTGCAAGGGCTGGAGCGCGGGCTTCACGGCATTCACGTGCCGGGCAGCGGATTCGGCTATCGCCGGCGCGGCGAGAGCATGCTGACCGAATCGGAACGCGACTACCGCCCCATCCTCAACCACATCCACGGGCGGCATCCGTCCCTGTTTTCCGTGAAGGCCATCGCCCGGGCCGAGGCCGCGGTCGGCCGGCGCTACGCCGTCTTCCTGCCCGATCGCGCGGTGGTCCGCTGCACCACCGACCCGGCGCTGAGCGCGGAGGACCTGCCGCTCGCCGACTTCGTGCGCCGCGCCCTGCGCGCGCAGGAGCGGCCGGACTACGCCGCCTGCCCCGGCCAGCTGATCGTCATGGACTCCGGCCTCTACGCGCTGCTGGAACGGCACACGCTGCTGCAAGGCGCCCTGTGGATGCTGGAGCGGGCCTGCGCCCAGGCTTCCGTCGTGCACGGGCGGGTGACGGTGGACGCGGCGACGGAAGGTTGTGCCGTGGAATGGCGCTGCGCGCCGGTGGGGCTGGAAAACATCGTGCCCGCACCCCTACCGTCCGGCGGGGCGGAGATCGTGGCCTTGCAGACGGGCACGCTGCTCGACCTCGTCCGACGCCAGCCGACCGGCAAGCCGTTGCTGGAGCGCGAGCACAACAAGCCCTGCGCGGAGGCGCATCTTCATCTGCGCCTGTCGGTTCCCGAGCCGACGGTCCCGCCCGCCACGGCCGACGCGGCCCTGGTCGCGCTGTATGAAACGCTGGCGACCCAGTGGTCGAACAAGGCGAACGGCGGCTGGGCGGCGGCGCCCATCGACCGCTACCGGGCCGGAGTGGCGATGCCGCGCGACGTCTACTGGACGGTGCACAAGCTGCCTTCCGCCCTGCCGCTGCTGCGGCAGTCCCGGCAGGCCGCGCTGGTGGTCGAGCCGGCCGATCCGGCCAAGCTCGATGTCGCGGTCCGGATGGCGGGTTGGCTCAAAGAGCGGGGGTACGAGCCGCACCTGATCGCGATGGGGAAGGGCGAACTGTCCTTGCCGCGGCCGGTGATGGAAACGGTCGCGTCGGTCATTCCCTTCCTGCTGCCGCTGGTCCTGCCGGAACGGCCGCTGACCAGCCGCGACGCCTATCTGGGAACCCCCGTGCCGAAGCTGGACGAGGACGACGAGGATATGGCGGTCGGCACGCTCGCCGCCTTCGACCTCGTGGTCACCGTGCAGCACGGCGTCGGCCACAGCCTGATGGGGCGCCTGCGCAAACTGGGGGTGACGACCTGGGCCATGCTGGGCGTGTCGGAGGAGGGGCGGTCCACCGCCGACGCCATCAACGGCTGCGCCGCCTTCGAGCACGCCTACCAGACCATCGTTCCGCTGGACGAACGCACCTTCCGCCTGTGCCAAGCCCTGTCCCTGCCGCTGGACAAGCTGCGGCGCTGGTCCGCGGTCGTTGGGGAAGGGCAGGGCGAGGACGCGGACTGGGCGCAATGCCCCACGCTGGACACCGTCCTGGCTCCGCCGCCGGCTTCCCCCACCGCAGCCCCCCTCGGCAAGGCCGCCGCCCCATGAACATGGAGCCATCATGAAGCTCTCCGCGCCCGCGACCGTCTTCGCATCGCTCTACGACGGCACGCCCAAGGTCATCGTCGTCAGCCGCTCCCCCCTGGCCGCCGAGAAGCCGGCCTTGGAGGCTGACGGGGCTGACCTGCCGCTGCGCACGCTGCATCTGGTCCGGCATGATGGCGGCTATCTGCTGACGTCCGCCGACTGGACCCCGTCGGAATCGCCGGAGCCCCTGCGGACTCTGGCCATCCCCCCGGCGACGGTGTGGAGCGTGTGGTCCCGCGACGAGGCGGCGCGGCCGGACGCGGAGCGGCTGCTCGCTTGGTGGAGCGAGACCGGCGGTCCGGGCAGCGAGCCGGCGCTCATCACGGGCACCCCCGCGGAGGTGCAGTGCGGTCTGCTGGCGCGCGCCTTCGCCGAAATCCGCGGCCTGCATCGCCGCAACCACGACCTTCAACGCAACCTGTCAACCCTGCGTGAGGAATGGGGCATCGGCTCGCGCCTGCCGCCGGAGGCGGTGGAGCTGCTGGACAACCTGCGCCTGACTCCGCCGCGTCTGGCCTTCGCCACGCCACGCCCGGTGGCCGCCATGCCGGTGGCCCTGCGCCATGGGCGCAGCAACGGCGGCGCCGGGGAGGTCGTTCAGAGGCTGCCGCTGTGGGCGCGCGGGCTGGTCGGGATCGACCTGCATATGGACCGTGCGCCGAAGGGAAGCGGCACCTTCGCGATCGCGCTGTCGGCCATCGATTCGGGGCAGACGATTGCCGAATGGCGGGTGCCGTTCTCCGACGTCCGCGACGGATGGCTGCCGCTGCGCCTGCCGGCGGCGTGCGAGCGCATGGACCGCATTCTGGAACTGCGCATCGGCGCCGTCGGCGTGGTGACCGAGGCGCCGCGCCTGTCGCTGGCGCCCGCCGGCCTGCTCGACGAATACGCGGTGACGCCGCCGGCCCGCGCCGGGGGGCAACCGGGCATGCTGGCGATGCGGCTGTGGGGCGGTCTGCCCGGCCTCGCCTACGGCGCGGCGGAGCATCTGGCGGAGCATCCCTTGCCCGCCCGCATGGTGTGGCCGCTGACCGAGCCGGTCCTGTCCCAGGTGCGCAAGAGCCGCGAGCACAAGGCGACCTTCCCCTGGTTCGGCTTCCTGCGCGGCGGGCGGATCCTGTTGCACCCGCTGTTCGGCGTGACGGCCGCCGCCCACATCCCGCTGGACGAGGTGCCGGGCGCCGTGTCGGTCCGCGGCCACGCGGTGATCGAGGATCCGCGCTGCCGGACGCCCATCGCCTGCAAGCTGGTGGTCGCGCCGCCCTCCGTCACCGTCGACGAGGCGCAGCGGGAAGAGGGCATCCTCGCCTCAAGCGGGTGGGTGGTGCTGGACGCGCCGCGCCGGGCGCTGGGCCTCATGGCGGCGCTGAACACGCCGTGGCAGGGGCCGATGACCCTGCATCTGTTCACCGACATCCCAGACGGCAGCCACGGCCTGTACGGGCGGACGATCTTCCACGACTTCGAGGTGGAGATCGATTCCGGCACGGCCTGGGCCTCCCCGCCGGCGCTGCCCGACCTGCTGGACGCCGACGCCCGTGACAACGGCATGACAGGTTCCGCCAACGCCCCTTGATCGAGCGCGAACGGATGCCATGTCGCTTTTGGGGCAAGCTGTTGGTAATAACCTTTTCGTTAGGTTGGGAGGCGTAGCGTCAGGGTAAGGCGGGACAGACCATGTCGATCACATCGCGGAAGCCGGCTCTGCCTGGTTTCACCCGCCAGTTTCTGAACCTCGCCGGCGGTTATTGGGCGAGCGAGAAGAAATGGTCGATCCGGCTGCTGACGGGCGCGCTCGCGCTGCTGACGGTCGGCCAGGTGATCGTGCCGATTCTGATCAACCTGTGGAGCCAGCGGCTGTTCGACGCGCTGGAACAGCGCTCCATGGACCGTTTCCTGACGATGATCGCGGCGGTCGGCGGCATCATCCTGTTCAACATCGTGAACACCGTCCTGCACCTGCGCGTGAAGCGGCGCCTCCAGCTCGGCTGGCGGACGTGGCTGACGGCCAAGCTGCTGGACGACTGGCTGTCGCGCGGCCGGCAGCATCAGGTGACCTACCTGCCCGGCGACCACGACAACCCCGACGGCCGGATCGCGGAAGACATCCGCATTTCCACCGAGGCGGCCATCGACCTGGGCCTGTCGCTGTCCTATTGCGCGATGCTGCTGATCAGCTTCACCAACATCCTGTGGATGCTGTCCGGTTCGCCGGAAGTGACCGTCGCCGGGGTGACCTTCCATGTGCCGGGCTATCTGCTGTACGTGGCGCTGATCTACGCCGCGGTCGGCACGACCATCGCGCTGGTGATGGGCAAGCCGCTGGTGAACGCCGTGAACCGCCGCCAGGGGCACGAGGCGTCGTTCCGATTCGGGCTTGCCCGCGTGCGGGAGAACGCCCAGGCCGTCGCCCTGCTGCACGGCGAATCGGGGGAGCGGGAGCGGCTGTTCGGCCTGTTCGGGGGCGTGCGCCGGGGCTGGAATGGGCAGACGCACGCGCTGTCCAACATGATGGTGTTCAGCGCCACCTACTCGGTCCTGTCCGCGGCCTTCCCCATCCTGGTGGCTTCTCCCAGCTACATCGCCGGCGCGATCTCGCTGGGCGTTCTGATGCAGACGGCGCAGGCCTTTCAGCAAACGGTCGGGGCGCTGTCCTGGCCCATCGACAACCTCGCCCGCGCCGCCGAGTGGAAGGCGTCGGTCGAGCGTGTGCTGGGCCTGCACGCGGCGCTCCAGCGCCTGGACCGCGAGATCGGCGGGGAAGGGACGGAGCGCATCGTCGTGGACCGCACCGACGACGAGCACTGGCTGAGCTTCCGCGATCTGTCCATCGCGGAACCCGACGGAACGCGCGTCGTGGAGCCCTTCAGCCTGGACGTCCGGCCGGGGGATCGCGTGCTGATCGTCGGCGACCCCGCAGCGGCCGTCCGCCTGTTCCGCGCGGTCGCGCGGGTCTGGCCCTGGGGCAGCGGCCGAATCGCCCTGCCGGCGCACACGCGCGTGTTCTTCATGCCGGAGCGCCCCTATCTGCCGCACGGCACGCTGCGCGCCGCGCTCAGCTATCCGGTCGGGCCGGAAAAGGTCGACGACGCGTTGGCGCGCGCGGCCATGGAGCGCGTGGGCCTCGTCCACCTGCTGCCCCGCCTGGACGACACCGAGAGCTGGGACGAGGTGCTGGCCGTGCCGGAGCAGCAACGGCTGGGCTTCGCCCGCCTGCTGATCCGCCGCCCCGACTGGATCTTCGTGGAAGACGCCACCGACAGTCTCGATCCCGAGAGCGAGGAGGACATGCTGCGCCTCATCGACGAGGAGTTCCCCAAGGCGACGGTGATCACCATCGGCAGCCACCCCAGCCTGGAAGACCATCACCGCCGCAAGCTGGTGTTGGAGCGCCAGGACGGCGCCGTCCGCCTGCACGAGGAATGGTGCCGCGGATCGGATCGGGAGCGGGTGGAACTGGTGGGCTAAGCGGGGCTCGACCCGCTTTGGACCGCGACTGCGGCGCTCAGCCGCTCAGCTCTCCGATTGGGCCAGCGGCCCGCCGATCAACGCCGCGTACCACTTGGCCGATTCCTTCGGCGTGCGCTTCTGCGTGGCGAAGTCCACGTGCACGATGCCGAATCGGGTGCCGTAGCCGCCGCCCCATTCGAAGTTGTCCAGCAGCGACCAGACGAAGTAGCCGCGCACATCGGCGCCATCCCGCCGCGCATCGGCCATGGTCGTGATGCAGGCGCGCAGGTAGTCCAGCCGGGCGCTGTCCATCACCACGCCGTGGGCGTCCGGTGCCTCGGGCGCCTTGGTGCCGTAGCCGTTCTCCGTGACGTAGATCGGCAGGCGGTAGCGGCCGGTGAGGTCCAGCAGGGCTTCCCGGAAGGCGTCGGGTTGCCGCGGCCATCCGATGTCGGTGCGCGGCATGTCCGCGGGCGGGGAACCGAAGCCGCAGCCCCAGACCATGGACGGTTCGGCTTTGGCGAACAGCGGTGCGTAGTGGTTCAGGCCGAACCAGTCCATGGGGCGGCAGATCCGCGCCATGTCGCCGGCCTGCACGTAGGGTTCGATGGCCCGGGCGATGCGCGGCGGGTAGTGGCCGAGGATCTGCGGGTCGGGGAAGGTGAGGTTCCACAACTCGTTGAACAGCGCCGCGCCCTCGACATTCTCCGGCGCGTCGTCCTCCGGCCGGCAGGGCTGGTAGCTGTGAACGGCGCCGATGGAGGCGCCCGGCACGAGATCGCGCAGCACGTCCACCCCCGCCCCATGGGCAAGATTCACGTGATGGATGACTTTCAGATGCTCCCCACGGTCGGCGATGCTGGGGGCACCCCAGCCGAAGGCGTAGCCGAACAGCGTGAAGACGGAAAACTCGTTGAAGGTCGCCCAGCGCTTCACCCGGTCGCCGTAGCGCCGGGCGCAGAGCACCGCGTAATCGGCGTACCAGCCCGCGCTTTCGCGGTTCGACCAGCCGCCGAGGTCGTGCAGCGCCTGCGGCAGATCCCAATGGTAGAGGCAGGCCCAGGGCTCGATGCCGGCCTCCAACAATTGGTCGATCAGCCGGTCGTAAAAATCCAGCCC
>JAEZPL010000482.1 GCA_023413605.1 Pseudomonadota bacterium | reverse complement strand
CCTTCACGCCGCACCTGGTCAGGCCGTCGGCGACCATGGCGAGGCGGTCGCTCTCCTTCACGCGCAGGTCGGCGACGGGCTCGCCCGCCTGGTCGCGGCGGTTCTCGAAGGCGATGTCGGCGCCCATCTCCACCAGCGTGTCGTAGAGACCGGTGCGGCGCGGGTTCATGCCGACGTCCGGCAGCAGGACCTCCGAGCCCGGACGCAGCAGGGCCGCGACCGCCGGGAAGGCGGCGGAGCTGGGGTCGGCGGGAACGAAAATCTCGCGGCCCGTCAGTTCCGGCTGGCCGACGACGGAGACGGCGAGCGCGCCATCCTCCATCACCTCGGTCGTCACGGTGGCGCCGAAATGCCGCAGCATCAGCTCGGTGTGGTCGCGGGTCGGCTCCGCCTCGATCACCGTGGTGGTGCCGGCGGTGTTCAGGCCGCAGAGGATGATCGCCGACTTCACCTGGGCCGAGGCGACCGGCAGGCGGTAGGTGATCGGCACGGTCTTGTCCGTGCCCACGACGGTCAGCGGCAGCCGTCCGCCGGAACGGCCGACGAAGCGCGCGCCCATCTGCTCCAGCGGAGTCGTCACGCGCGCCATCGGGCGCTTGTTCAGCGAGGCGTCGCCGGTGAAGACGCAGGTGATGGGGTGCGAGGCGACAAGGCCCATCAGCAGGCGCGCCGCCGTGCCGCTGTTGCCCATGTCGAGCACCTGCGCCGGCTCCGCCAGCCCGCCCAGGCCGACGCCCCGCACGCGCCACGCGCCGTCGTCGCCGCGCTCCGCCTTCGCGCCCAGCAGGCGCATCGCCGCGGCGGTGTTCAGGACGTCCTCGCCCTCCAGCAGGCCGTGGATGACGGTTTCACCCACCGCCACAGCGCCCAGCATCAGCGACCGGTGCGAAATCGACTTGTCACCCGGCACCCGGACGGTGCCGACGAGCGCGCCGGTGGAGGACGAGCGCAGCGGCTTCGCCTGCATCATGGGAAGGCTCCCCCAAACATAATGGCCGAAACGGGATGGACCCGGCCGGAGTACCTAGCACAGAGGTGAGGACGATGCGAGGGGGCGCGCCCCGAAAACAACACAGGTCGCCCGGCCGGGCGGCCCCGGCGCGGTTGTCCCGACCGGTTGAAAAATTGCCGAAACCGGAGCAAAGACGTGCACTTGCTCTGACGGGAAATTGCGTGCGATGCGGAACGACGCCGGGCATTTTCCAGCACCGCTACCGCCGCGGCCCCAACGGCATACCCCCATGGAGCGTGCTGTCCGCACCGCACCGGCGCTTGACGCCGCACCCCGCCTCGAACTTTTTTTTGACAACTGCACGCGGTCATGGCAAAGGGCGCGGCTTGAATTTCCCGACAGTACATCCCCTAGGAACGTGACGGAGGACGAGGCGTGGCCAAACCCGAATGGGGCGTCAAGCGCATCTGCCCGAGCTGTGGCGCGCGCTATTACGATCTGCGCAAGGACCCGCCGGTGTGCCCGACCTGCGGGGCGCAGTTCGATCCCGAGGCGTTGCTGAAGTCCCGCAAGGCGCGCCCGGCGCCGGTCGACGATGTCAAGAAGGCCCCGGTGGTCTCCGGGGACGAAGACGTCGAGACTGAGACCGAGGACGAAGAGGCGGCGGACCTCGACGAGGTCGAGGACGACGTCTCGGTCGAAGACATCGAGGAGGGCGACGAGCCCGCCGAGGATGAGGACGACGTCCTGATCGAGGACACCTCGGAACTGGGCGAAGACGACATGGACGAGGTCGTCGACGTCGAGGGCGAGGACGAGGAAGAGCGCTGAGGCGAACGCCTTTCGCGCCCGTCCGGCGGGGCGGAAAAAGTTGGGACGGGGTCGAATTTTTCACTTGCATCGGACCCCCGTCCTGACCAATATCCCGCTCCACCGACGCCGGGCGAACATCCGGCGACCCAGAGTTTCGGGGCCATAGCTCAGCTGGGAGAGCGCTACAATGGCATTGTAGAGGTCAGGAGTTCGATCCTCCTTGGCTCCACCAAACAAGACAAGGGCCTGCGCGGCAACGCGCGGGCCCTTCGTCGTTCCGGCCACGTTCTGATCCCTTCATGCTTGGCCCCACCCTCTTGACAGGGATCAAGGAACCCTTTTTGGTCGAACCGCACGCTCGTGCGCCGCTTCCCTCCCCCACGTCCCGGATTTTTCCATGGCCGCCGAACAGATGGACACCCTTTCCGCCGACACCACGCTCGCCGCGCTGACCGCCTGGGATCCGGGGGCGTTGGACCGTCTGGCGCAGATCCACCCGGTCTTCGCACCGGGTGTCGGCGTGCCGGACAGCGCGAGCCTGGGCGATCTGGCGAAGGCCACCGGCATCCCGCTGGACGTGCTGCTAGCGACCGCGCGCGGTGCCGTCCACGTCTATGCACCGGCTGGCGGATGCGGCTGTGGTGGCGGGGGCGGCTGCGGCGGGGGCCAGACCCAGCACTGACGTTTTCTCGCGGACCCATTCAACCCCCTCCCCATTGCCCGGCGGCGCCCCACCTTTCCAGGTGCGAAACCATCGGCGAGGGGGGAAGGCATGACAACGGAACAGGACGTGCCGGACGGCTGGCTGGAGACGGTGGTCGTCCCGCGCACCAGCGACATCGGAAACTTCGAAGTGCGGCGCGCCCTGCCCTCGGTGCGCAGGCGCATGGTCGGCCCCTTCGTCTTCTTCGACCAGATGGGGCCGGCGATTCTGAAGGCCGGCACGGGCATCGACGTGCGGCCGCACCCGCACATCGGGCTTGCCACCGTCACCTACCTGTTCGACGGCGAAATCCTGCACCGCGACAGCCTGGGCACCGTCCTGCCGATCCGGCCCGGCGAGGTGAACTGGATGACCGCCGGGCGCGGCATCGCCCATTCCGAACGGTCCGCCACCGACGAGCGCGGGCGCGACCGCCTGTTGTCCGGCATCCAGTCCTGGGTCGCCCTGCCCAAGACCCACGAGGAAACCGACCCGGCCTTCATCCATCTGGGCGCCGACGAACTGCCGACGGTCGAGGGCGAAGGCAAGCGGCTGCGCGTCGTCGCGGGTGAGGCGTACGGCGTACGCTCCCCCATGCAGGCGCTGTGGGACACGCTGTACGTGGACGCGGCGCTCGATGCCGGCGCCCAACTGCCCATCGACGCCGACACCGAGGAGCGCGCGCTCTACATCGCGGGCGGTACAGTAACGATCTTCGGCGACCGGTTCGACGCCGGCCGGCTTCTGGTCCTGCGGCCGGGCGAGCCGGCCACGGTGATCGCCGAAACGGATGCCCGCCTGATCCTGCTGGGCGGGGCCGCCATGGATGGCCCGCGCCACATCTGGTGGAACTTCGTCTCCAGCTCCCAGGACCGCATCGAACAGGCCAAGGCCGATTGGAAAGCCGGCAAGTTCGACGTGGTTCCGGGAGAGACGGAGTTCATTCCGCTGCCGGATCGGTAAACCCAAGCTCCCGCAGCTTCGCCCTTACCGCCTCGTCTTCCAGCGCGGCCAGGAAGCGCCGGACGGCGGGGCGGTCGCGGCGGTCCTTTGGGATGACGAAGTCGTAATGCTCCTCCTGCAAGGGCAGGAAGCCCAGGCCGTAGAGCGTCGCGACGCTTTCGATGGCGACTCCCCAGTCGGCGCGGCCCTGGGCAACCGCGACGGCCACCGCGTTGTGCGACTTGGCCTGCGACCAGTAGCCGGTGGGGCGCTCGGCGCCCAGCAGCCGGTCGGTCAGGATGCGCGTGCCGCTGCCGGCGTTCCGGTTGACCAGGATGCAGTCGAGGTCGCGCGCCGCGGCCAGCCCGGCCTCCTCGGCCGTTTTGCCTTCGAAACGGGCATCGCCCTTGCGGAAAACGATGCCTTGCAGACGGCGGTAGCCGGGCACGAGGTCGAGCGCCGGTGTCAGGAACGGACGGTTGTACTCCCCCGTTTTCGAATCCATCAGGTGGATGGCGGCAACGTCGCATTCACCGCGGCGGGCGGCGGCGAGGCCGCCCATGGAGCCGACGTTCAGTGCCTTGACCGCCAATCCTTCCCCGATCAGCCGGCCCAGGATGGCGTCCAGGCCCACGCAATGACTGCCGATCACGATAAGGTCGGCGGGGGCGGTGTCGCGGCCGATTCGCTGCACCGACACGGGCGTGCCGGCCTCCACCGCTTCGGCCTGCGGGTCAATGGCGATGAAGCCGTCCGCAACGCTGAAGGCGGTCACGGCGCCCGATCCCTTGGACAGCGGATAGGCCGCCAGCCCGTCCGCACCGCGCACCAGCGAGACCATCACATACTCGGTTCGGCCCCGTTCCGATCCCAGCCGCATGGGCACCGTTGCGGGCACGGCTTCCCGCGCGGCGGGTGGCAAGCCGGCCAGCGCGCGGAGCACCGGCGCCACGAACTCGTGGAAGGTGAACATGGCCGAGGTCGGGAAGCCTGGCAGGATAACCACCGGCTTGCCCTTCGTTACGGCCAGGCAAAGAGGTTTGCCGGGCTTCAGCGCCACGCCATGCGCAACGACGCCGGGATCGCTCAGCCGTGCGACGATGCGGTAGGACAGGTCCCCCGCCCCCTTGGACGTGCCGCCGGACAGCAGCAGCGCGGCGCAGTCGAGCCCCTGGTCGAACAGGCGGGTCAGCGTCGCCTCGTCGTCCCGGGCGATGCCCAGCCGGACCGGCTCGCAGCCCAACTCCTCCACCGCGGCGGCGAGGATGGCTCCGTTCGAGTCGTAGACGGCGCCAGGGCGAATCGGTTCGCCGGGGGCGACGATCTCGTCGCCGGTGGACAGGATGGCCACGCGCGGGCGGCGCACCACCGGCACGTCGGCCCGGCCAATGGCGGCCAGCACGCCGATTTCACGGGAGGTGAGCACCTGCCCCTTGCGCAGAACGGTTTCGCCACGACCGATGTCGGAACCGGCGGCGGCCACGAAGGCGCCGGGCACCACGGGCTTGCGGACCTCCACGACCAGGGTTCCGCCGTCCTCGTGGGAATCGGTGTGTTCCACCATCACCACGGCGTCGGCGCCGCGCGGAAGCATACCGCCGGTGGCGAGCACGGTGGCGGTGCCGGGGGCGACGGTGATGGACGGCACGCGGCCGGCGGACAGCACCTCTTCGTTCAGGCGCAGCACGACCGGCGAGTCCTCCGCCGCGCCCTGCGTGTCGGCGGCGCGCACGGCGAAGCCGTCGACGGAGGATCGGTCGAAACCCGGCACGTCCACGTCTGCCACGACATCGGCGGCCAGGACGCGGCCGAGCGCCGCGGCGAGGGGCACCGTCTCCGCCCCCTTGGGCGTCAGGTCGAGATGGCGGCGGAACCGCGCCTCGGCCTCGTCACGGCCGACGACCTCCAGAAACTGCTCCTGCCGGGCCGCCTGGGCGACGAATCGCCGGATGTCCTGGTTGGACACGCCTGTGCTCCCCACTCCTGGTACTTATCCCCCTGATTTTTATCCCTTTGTACCGTCAAAGCAATGGACGGTCACGGACGCCCCGGCGGGGATGCCCTCGCTTTCCGCGGAGATCAGCACGAAGCCGTCGGCGCGCACCGCGCCGGCCAAGCCCGGCACCGTCGCGGAGGCCAGCGGCTCGACCGCGCCGTCCGCCGTCAGGCGCACGCGGTAGAGATCGACGCAGCCGATCTCGGAGATCAGCTTGCGCGCGGTCACCACCGCGCGGGCCGGGTGCGGCAGAACGGAGTCGCGGCCGGCCATGCGGCGCACGGCGCGACCAGCCAGCAGTTCATAGGCCGCCAGCGCGGCCATGGGTTCACCGGGCAGCAACACCGCCGGCACGCCAGCCGCCAGCCCCACCCCCGCCGAATCGCCGGGCCGCATCGCGACACCATGCGCCACCAGCGTCCCCGCGTCGGCCAGCGCCAGCGGAGCCACGTCGTCCTCCCCCACCCCCGTGCGCCCGACCGACAGCAGCAGGTCGGCGCCGGGCGCAGAGTAGGCGGCGGCCAGCGCGCCGCGCTCGGCCGGCAGCGGCCCGACCAGTTCCACGGCGCCGCCATCGCGCACAACCAGCGCCGACAGCATCGCCCCCAACGTTTCGGACCCGGAACGAGGGCCGCCGGCCAGCACGACGCGCACCCGCGGGCGGGCCGCGACGGTCACTGCCCCGATGCCCAGCGCCACCAGCAGCCCGAGATCCTGCGGGCGCAGGATGCGCCCGGCCTCCAGAAGGACGGCGCCGGCCCGAATACCCTCGCCGCGCCGCTCCACCCCGTCGCCGGGGGCGGCGGAGCCCAGCGCCTCGGTGAAACCCGCGTCCTGCTGCACGGTTTCCACCGGCAGCACCGCGTCGGTGCCCGGCGGCATCGGTTCTCCGGCGGAAACAGGGACCGCGTTCAGCAGGGGAATGGGGTTGTAGGAGCCCGCCCCCAGCGTGTCGCTCGACGCCACCGCCACCCCGTCGCGGGCGGCCCGGTCGGCGGGCGGCCAGTCGCCCGGCGCGGTGACGGGCGCGGCCAGCACCCGGCCTGCGGCCTCGTTTAGCGGAACCTCGCCGGGCGGAGGCGGAACGGCGTGAGTGTCGATCCAGCGCTGGACGTCGGCCAGCGCGGCGCGCCCGGGAAAGCCCCGGCCGCGGACATCAATAGGGCTGGGAAACGTGCTTCGGTCGGTCATGCGAAACCCTCTGTACCGACCTTATACCAATGAACCTGGACATTGACATGTCCAGGTTCCCCTCAGACGCCGCGCGGCCCGCGTCCGCGAGCCTTGGCTTCGGCGGCATGGGCCGCCGTACCGGTCATGATTTGTGACCGGTGATATTGCTCACGCCCGCCTCAGGCCGGAACGTCGATCCCGCCGCTGCACACACGGTTCCGGCCCGCCCGCTTGGCCTCGTAGAGCAGCCGGTCGGCAAGCTGGGTCAGCCCATCCGGCGGAGCCTCGCCCAGCGGCATCGCGCTGGCAACGCCCAGGCTGATCGTGACGTGCCCGCCCACGGGCGACAGCGCGTGCGGCAGTTGTTGCCCGACCACCGCCTCGCGCAGGCGCTCGGCGACGCTGGTCGCCCCATCCACGTCGGTTTCCGGCAGCAGGCAGATGAATTCCTCCCCGCCGTAGCGGGCGACCAGATCGCCCGGCCGCTTCATCTGCTCGTCGAGCAGGGTCGCCACGGAGCGCAGACACTCGTCGCCGGCCTGATGGCCGTAATGGTCGTTGTAGGCCTTGAAATGATCCACATCGAGCATGATCAGCGACAGCGGCAGGTGCGAGCGGGCGCAGCGCCGCCATTCGCGCAGCAGCACCTCGTCAAAGCGGCGGCGGTTGGCGATGCCGGTCAGCCCATCGATGAAGGACAGGGCGCGCAGCAGGTCGGCCTGCCGCTTCAGCAGCAGATGGTTGCGCACGCGCGCCTTCACGATGGGCGGGCTGATCGGCTTGGTGATGAAGTCGATGGCGCCGACCTCCAGCCCGTAGGTCTCATCCTCCACCTCGCTCTTGGCGGAAATGAAGATGACCGGGATGTCGCGGGTGGTCGGGTCGGTCTTGATGCGCCGGCAGACCTCGTAGCCGTCCATCCCCGGCATCATGATGTCCAGCAGCACGAGGTCCGGCAGCCGCGCCTGCACCAGATCCAGCGCCTTCATCCCGTCGGTGGCGAAATAGATGTCGTAGTCGTCCTTCAGGATGCGGCTCAGCACATGGACGTTGGACGGGATGTCGTCGACGACGAGGATTTTGGGGCGCGATTCGATCATGGCGGGTCAGGATGCCGGTAAGAGCAGGCCGAGATCGTGCGCGATCCGCCGCAGAATCCCATGAGCCTTGGGGAAGTCGAGGCTGTCCACGGCCCCCGACAGCGCCTTCATGGCGGCCGGGTCGATCCAGTCGGCCAGCGCGGGGGCCAGCACCGCGAATTCC
>JAEZPL010000466.1 GCA_023413605.1 Pseudomonadota bacterium | reverse complement strand
GGCCTGGACCGTTTGCAGATCGCTGCCCACCTCGGCCCGGCGGGTGTTGCCGAGATTGATGATCTCCAGTTCCGCGGCGGCGATGCCCTGCTCGGCCTTCGACTTGTTGGCCAGCAGTTCGCCCAGCCGGCCCTTGCCGTCGGCGACGTTGCGTTGCAGCTCCAGCAGGCGCGGCTTGCGCTCATAGCCTTTGGCCAGCAGGCCTTCGACCATGCGCATCTCGTCCTCGGTGTAGCGCAGGCGGTCGGCGGTCGCGGCGCGCTGCGCCTCCAGCGCCACCAGCTCGTCGCGGAGCTGTGAGATGCGCTTGCGCTGGATGGCGATCTGTCCCTCGTAGCTGTCGCGCCGGGATTCGAACAGGCGCTGTTCGGCGGACAGGGCTTCGGCGGCGACGGGGTTGTTCGCGGCGGCTTTCACCAGTTCCTCGGCGTAGACCGGGGTCTTGGCGTCGGTCTGCTCCGCGCGCAGGCGGGCAAGGCGGGCGAGCGACGTCCAGTACTGGCCCTGAAGCTGGGCCACCACCGCGGCGCTCTGCGTCGTGTCCAGGCGCAGCAGCACCTGCCCGGCCTTCACGAGGTCGCCGTCCTTCACCAGCAGTTCGCTGAGGATGCCGCCCTCGTAGTGGGAGACGGTCTTGCGGTGGCTTTCCACCATCACCGTGCCGGGGGCGATGGAGGCGCTGTCCAGGTTGGCCAGGAGCGCCCAGCCCAGGAAACCGCCGAAGCCGATGGCGACGGCGAGCGCGCCGGCGATGGCCGTGCCGCGCAGCGACGGCTCGGCCGGCGTGACGTCGATGACCGGCGTCCAGCCCTGGGACAACGGCGAGGTGGCCGCACCGGCCGGGGGCAGGGTGGGCTGCGAAACCGTGGCTTGCGTCATGCGGATTCTCCCGTCCGAACGAGGCGTGCGACCTTCACCGATCCGCCGGGCTGGACCAGCTTCAACACGTCGGTGCGCTCACCGAAATGCTCGACCATGCCGTCCTTCAGGACCAGCAGCTTGTCGGCGACGGACACGATGGAGGGGCGATGGGCGACCATGACAACCGTGGCGCCTTCGTTGCGGGCCTGGTTGATGGCGTGCAGCAGCGCCTGCTCGCCGTCGTGGTCGAGGTTGGAGTTGGGTTCGTCCAGCACGATCAGGCGCGGCCGGCCGAACAGCGCGCGGGCCAGCGCGATGCGCTGCCTCTGCCCGCCGGACAGCGAAAAGGCGTTCTCGCCGACCTGCGTGTCGTAGCCGAATGGCAGGCGGCCGATCATGTCGTGGACGCCGGCCATGCGGGCCGCGCGCACGATCTCCGCCGGGTCGGCGTTGGACATGCGGGCGATGTTCTCGCCGATGGTGCCGTCCAGCAGCGCGACCGACTGCGGCACATAGCCGACGTACTTGCCGAAGCTTTCACGTTCCCACAGGAAGGTGCTGGTGCCGTCCAGATAGATGCCGCCGGCCGTCGGTTCCCAGATGCCGACCAGCAGGCGGGCCAGAGTCGATTTGCCGGCGCCCGACGGGCCGATGATGCCCAGCACCTCGCCGGGTTCCAGCGCGAAGGTGACACCGCGCAGCACCGGGCGCGACAAGCCCTTCGGCACGTGGCTGACGCGGTCCACGGTCACCTTGCCCTGGGGCATCGGCATGGCCATGGTGCCGCGCCGCGCGCCTTCGCCGTTCAGCAGTTCGCGGATGCGCTTGTGCGCGGTCATGGCGCCGATCCACAGGCGCCAGTTGTCCACCAGATGCTCGAACGGCGCCAGCAGGCGGGCCATCATCAGGCTGGTGGCGATCATGCTGCCGGGCGATGCCTCGTTGGCGATGACCAGCGCCGCGCCGGCGGAGATGGTGCCGACCTGGATGATCAGGCGCAGCGAGCGCGAGGCGGAGGTCATGGCGCGCGACAGCAGCGTCCCCCGGTCGATCAGCAAGGCCGAACCGGACTGCGTGACCTGCCAGCGGCGGGCCAGCGAAGGCAGCATGCCCATCGCCTCGATGGCCTCCGCGTGGCGGACGGCGCTCGCGATGTCGGCGAAGGACTTGGCGGAGGCCTCGTTGGCCTCGGCGATCGGACGCCGGGTCAGGGCGTCGGTCAGCGCGTTCATCGCCAGCAGCAGCAGTGCCGATCCCACCGCGATCCAGCCGTAGACCGGGTGCAGCAGGAACATGATCACCAGGAAGATCGGCGTCCACAGCAGCTCCAGCGGGATGGTCACCGCGCTGCTGGTCATGAAATTGCGCAGGTCGTTCAGGTCGCGCATGGTCTGGCCGGCGTTGCGCCCCCCGCCGCCCAGCGCGTCGACGATGGCCGCTTCCAGCGCCGGGACGTTGAAGCGGTGGGCGATCACCGCGCCGGACACGAGGAGGGCGCGCGAGCGGATGAAATCCAGCACGCCGAACAGGATCAGCCCGCCGACCGAGATGATGGCGAGCATGGTCAGCGTGGCGACGCTGCGGCTGCTCATGACGCGGTCGTAGACCTGCATCGTGTAGAGGGGCACCACGAGCATCAGGACATTTACGAAGAAGCTCAACACACCGGCCAGGAGGAGGCCGCGGCCGATTTTCCGATAGGCACGGGTCAGCTGCGACCGATCCATTCCGCTCATTCCAGTTCCTTCCGGTTCCCGTCGCGCAGGGGCGGATCAGGCAAATGTTCGTTGGCTTAACAAATCATTTCCCGGTCCGCAGGTGCCGCTGATTCGTATTGTGACGGTCGAACGGCACCCGCACGGTTCCCGCATTACGTCCGAGACCTTCGTTCTGCGTGTGATAAGTTTGGGGCGATACCTCTTTCGCGCGACGTCGAAAGGGGCATTACAAAAGCCATAAGACCTTGAAACGACGCAAATTTTTTGGCACCTGACATCATCTCGGCTTGGTTTTTGCCTCTTTTTCGTCAACTGGCCTTTGGCTTGAAGAAGCGGCATGCTGCACCACGGAACACTTGCGCTCGCTACCAAAGGTGGCCTCATCCTTTGATGTCGGCGGGTGCGCAAGAAGATGAATATTGCTCAAATCCAAGGAATATTTGCGATGAACTCGTCCAAGACCGTTCTTGTCACCGGGGGCGCCGGCTATGTCGGCAGCCATTGCGTGGCGGAACTGCTGGAGCGCGGCTTCAAGGTGGTCGTGCTCGACAATCTGCGGCAGGGCCATCGCGCCGCCGTACCGGCGGAAGCCACCTTCGTCGAGGCCGATCTTGCCGACACCGCCGCATTGAAGCGCGTCTTCGCCGAATGGCCGTTCGACGCGGTGTTCCACTTCGCCGCCCTGTCGCTGGTCGGTGAGTCGATGCGCGACCCGCACCTGTACCTGCACGGCAACACGGTCAATTCGCTGAACCTGATCCGCGCGGCGGTCGAGGCCGGCGTGCGCAAGATGGTCTTTTCCTCCACCGCCAACCTGTTCGGCACGCCGGAACGCCTGCCCATCGACGAGGACACGGCGATCGATCCGGGCAGCCCCTACGGCGAGTCGAAGTTCTTCATCGAACGCGCGCTGCACTGGGCGGACCGCTGCCACGGCCTGCGCTCGGCCTGCCTGCGCTATTTCAACGCGGCGGGCGCGCACCCGAACGGCCGGCTGGGCGAGGACCATCACCCGGAAACCCACCTGATCCCGCTGGTGCTCGATGCCGCGGCCGGCAAGCGCTCGCACATCGAGATTTTCGGCGACGACTACCCGACGCCGGACGGCACCTGCGTGCGCGACTATATTCATGTGTGCGATCTGGCCGACGCGCACCTGCGCGTGCTGGGCACGCTGGACGATCGCAGCGTCCGCTACAACCTCGGCAACGGCAAGGGCTACAGCGTCCGCGAGGTGATCGAGGCGGCGCAGCGCGTCACCGGCCTGACCGTTCCGGTCAAGATCGGCGGGCGCCGCGCCGGCGACCCGGCGGTGCTGATCGCGTCCAGCGATCGCATCCGGACCGAACTGGGCTGGGAGCCGCGCTTCCCCGATCTCGACAGCATCATCGGCAGCGCCTGGGCCTGGCGCCAGCGCAACCCGAACGGCTACCGCGGCCCGGCGACGGCGCAAGCGGCCGAGTAAGGGAGTGCTGGGCATGAACACGCAGCGCCGGGAAAGCTCCGATATGGCCCCCGAGATCACGGATGTGATCGAGCTTGCCGAATATCACGGAGTGGCCCGCCTGATCGAGCGGATGCACCGCCGGTTCCTCGATGTGGTGCGGGCGGGCCTGTTGAAGCAGGGCATCGACGACATCGGGCCGGTGCAGGCGCTCATGGTCATGCTGATCGGCGACGACGAGCCGTCGGTCCGCGACCTGATGGAGCGCGGCTACTACCTGGGATCCAACGCGTCCTACAGCCTGAAAATCCTGGTGGAAGCCGGCTACATCGATCGCGGCTCCAGCCAGCGCGACCGGCGCACCGCCCGCCTGCGTCTGACCGACAAGGGCCGGATGCTGCGTGGGGAACTGACGCGGCTGGAGCAGAACCAGGCCGCTGCGCTGGTGCGCAACGAGGCGGAGGCGGCCGAACTGAAGGCCGCCTACCGCACCCTGCGTCGGCTCGACCGCATCTGGGGCGACATGGTCCGCTACGCCGGCCATGGGCTCGACTGAGGATACCACCTGTCATGACCGACTCCTCCCTCTCCGCCCGCGATGTCGAGCGGTTGCTCGCCTCTCCCTCGCCGGAGGCGCGCATCGAGACCATGGCGAAGCTGGTCCGCGACCTGGAGAAGGGTGGCCTGACCGACGCCGAACGGTCGCTCGCGCTGGAGGTCATGCACTGCTTCGCGGGTGACGCCCAGGCCGCGGTGCGCGAGGCGGTCTCCTGGCAGATCCGCAACAACCCGGTGCTGACGGAGGAACTGGCCGAGCGGTTGGTGAAGGATGTTGGGCGGGTTGCCTTCCCAATCCTGCGCGACGCGGGGTCGCTCAGCGACGACCTGCTGCTCGACGTGCTGGCGGACCCGGACGCCGGCAAGCACATGGCCATTGCCAGCCGCCGCACGGTGTCGCCGCGGGTGGCCGGGGCCATCGTGGAGTCCGGCAACGTCGCGGTGGTGACGACCCTGCTGCGCAACCCCGGCGCCGAGGTGACCGAACCGTCCCTGCACCGGGCGCTCGACCGTTTCGGCCGGGTCCGCATGGTCAGCGAGGCGGCGGCGGCCCGCCCTGGCCTGCCGCTGGCCGTGGTGGAGCGGCTGGTCGCCTTCGTCACCGACGCCGTGCGGGCGACCTTGTCCCACACCTACGGCCTGTCGCGGGAACTGGTGGAGCAACTGGCCAACCGAGGGCGCGAGGCGGCGACCGTGCGGCTGCTCCGCCCGGTGTTGCGTGGGACGGAGGATGTGGAGGCAGTCGCCCAATGGCTGCACGCCAACGGGCGCTTTTCCACGGCGTTGCTGTTCCGGGCGCTGTGCGCGGGCGACGTGGGGTTGTTCGCGGCGGGGCTCGGCGTCAAGGCCGGCATCCCGACGGTCAACGCGCGCAAGCTTGCCTGGGACGACGGCGTGCTGGGCCTGCGAGCGGTGCTGAAGCAGGCGGCGGTCGCGGCCGTTCTGGTGCCGGCCTTCCAGGTCGCCATCGGCGTCGCCAAGCGCATGGGTTACGAGGGCAGCGACAACCGCCGCGAAGACTTCCAGGTCGAGGTGATGGGCGAGCTGTTCGCCGCCCTGACCCCGACCAACGATTGGGCTGTGGACGACCTTCTTCTGCAACTCTTCGACGGAGCGTCGGAGGAGGTCATTGATCGCGCGCTGGATCAGGCCGGGCTGCCCTTTTCCCCGGTGCGCGGCACGGGGACGTAAGGGAGGTTTGCATTGCCCCCTCCCTAGCCCTCCCCTTCTGCGCAGGGGAGGGGACCCATGCGGAGCGGGGGAGAGCGGGGGCAAGCGGAGGGGCTGTTACCCCGCCTCTCCCGGCACCAGCACCTTTCCGCAGATATCGCGCGCCTTCTCGAACCGATCCGGTGCGGCCGAGCGGGCGAGCAGGCCTTCGCCGAAGATGAAGGAATAGAACAGGTAGGCGCGCGCGAAGGCATCGTCGGCGGTCAGGCCCAGGCCGGCGAACAGGTCCGACACGCAGCGCAGGCGTTCGCGGTCCACCTCGGCCACGATGGCGGCGGCGTGGGGATCGCGGCGCGCCCAGTCGCGCATCGCCAGTTCGATGGCCATGCCGCGCGGGTTGCCGTTCCCGCCGTAGAGCGACAAGAGGTCGCGGAGCCGGTCGGCCGGCGAGCGGCCGTCCAGGCGCGTCTGCATCTTGATCGCCTCGATACGGCCGGTCTTCCAGCCGTCCAGCATGGCTTCGACCAGCTCGGTCCGGTCGCGGAAATGCCAGTAGAAGCTGCCCTTCGTCACCTTCAACCGCTTCGCGAGCACCTCCACCCGCACCTGCTCGACCCCGCCCTCCGCCAGGGCGGAGAAGGCGGCGGACAGCCAGGATTCGCGGTTCAGCGTCTTCGCTTCCATCAGGGGCACTCCGAAGACCATACGGGGGCGTATTGACTCACCAGCGACCTTATACGTAACGTGTCGAACAAAAAAGAGCATGATTGCTGCCGGCCTCGTTCGGATCGGCAACCGTCAGCAACGTGCTGCGCCATAAACGGAAACGACCGGGCTGGCTGGACAATCTGACGGCTCTTCGGACACCGAGGTTTGGGCCAGTGGATTTTGGGCCACCGGATTTCGGAGAAGAAACGCAGGATGATGGATCGCACGCCGCAAGACGCTTCCTGTTCCGAACGACTTCGGGAGAGTTTCAGCCGGCAGCCCCTGATGGGATCGCTCGGCGCGGTGCTCTCCCGGGCGGAGGCGGGCTCTTGTGAAATCCGTGTGCCCTGGGCCGCCCGCCTGTGTTCGGAGCGCGGCGGCGTCCATCCGGGTGTCAGCGCGGCCCTTGCCGAGACGGCGGCGGTCTTCGCTGCCTGTTCGCGTCTGCCGGCGGCGGTCTCGCTGCTGACCATGGAGCAGAAGCTTGACCTGGGTGCGCCCACCTGCGGCGATGCCCTGCTGGTCGTGGCGCGGGTGGAACGGGAGGGGCCGAGCCTCTTCGTCGTCCGGGCGGAGGTGCTGGCCGAAACCGGCGCCGCCCGCAAGACCGTCGCCGTTCTCCTGGCCACGATGATGGCCGTGCGCAACGGCGAGGAGGCGCCCTTCACCGGTCATTGGCGCCTGGACGACACGCGGGGCGGCAAGGCGGAAAAGGCTGCGGCGTAAAGCTTTGCGGCGTAAAAGGGGAGGGCAAAGCCCTCCCGTCAGGTCAGCGCGTCGGTCAGTTCCGGCACCGCCTTGAAGAGGTCGGCGACGAGACCGTAGTCCGCCACTTGGAAGATGGGCGCTTCCTCGTCCTTGTTGATCGCGACGATGACCTTGCTGTCCTTCATGCC
>JAEZPL010000446.1 GCA_023413605.1 Pseudomonadota bacterium | reverse complement strand
GCGCATGAACGCTTCATGTTCGGCCGGCCGTATGCCCCTTTCGCACGTTGCTACGCAACGTGCTGCCGGGTTTGAACCGAAGGCGTTTGATGGAAGCCATCAAACGCCTTCGGTATCACACGAAAAGCCGATGCCTTCGTGGGCATCGCACCGGGTCGCAACGGTCAGGGCCACAGAGAAACCAGGTAGGAAAAAGGGCGCCCAGATGTTGATGCGCAGCAAGTTCTTGGTGTTCGCGGCCGGTGCGCTGGCGCTTGCGACGACCTCCGTGCAGGCGGCCTTTCCCGATAAGCCGATCACCATGATCGTCGCCTATGAGGCCGGCGGGACCACCGACGTCACGGCGCGCATGCTGGCTCCCTACATCGAAAAGCATCTGGGGGACGGGACACGCATCGAGGTGGTGAACAAGCCCGGCGTCGGCGGAGAGATCGGCTTCGCGGCCATCGCGGAGGCGGCGCCGGACGGCTACACCGTCGGTTGGATCAACATGCCGAACGTGGGCTCCATCCCGGTGGAGCGTCAGGCCCGCTACACGCTTGACCGCCTCGATCCGCTGCTCAACGTCGTGGACGATCCCAATGTTCTCGCGGTTGTCGCCGACAGCCAGTTCAAGACGCTCAAGGACCTTGTCGAGCATGCCAGGGCCAACCCGAACACGGTGACCGTGGGGTCGACCGGCGTGGGATCGGACGAGCATCTGGCCATGCTGACGCTGCAGCGGCTGGCCAACGTCCAGTTCATGCATGTTCCCTTCTCGGGCAGCGGCGCCAACTACAAGGCCATGGTCGCCAAGAAGATCCAGGTCGGCGGCATGAACCTGGGCGAAGCGCTGCGCGGCCAGAAGGCCGATGGCATCCGCATCCTGGGCATCATGAGCAAGGATCGCTGGAAGGCCGCCGGCAGCACCCCGACCTTCGACGAACAGGGCTTCCCGGCCCGCATGACCTCGCTGCGCGGCCTGGGAGCGCCGAAGGGCCTGCCCCCGGACATCCGCACCACGCTGGTCGACGCCTTCACGAAGGCCGCGAACGATCCGGAGTTCGTGGCCAAGGCCAACGCGATCGAAACCTATCAGCCCCTGCGCGTCCTAGGCCCCGAGGCGTTTGCCGCGGAACTGCAGCAGCTCGACTCCGACCTGCGCTCCCTGTGGCGGGCCACCCCCTGGCTCAAGTGACCGCCGGGAAACAACGCGTATCAGCGCCCGCGTCCGGCCCCGCGCCGGGGGCGGAGCCGGTTCCTCCTCCGCTGCCCAGGCGGATTCCTTCCCCGGGCAGGGTTTGATGCAGGTGTACCATGACGATCCTCAACCACCTTCATATCCCGACCAAGATGGGGATTCCGGCGGCCACCGCGATCATCGGCATGCTGGTGATCGCCCTGCTGGGCGGTTCGGCCATCACGGAACAGTCGCGTCTCCTGGATACGCTGTTCAACCGATCGTTCACGCGGGAAGCGGAGGTCCAGAACCTCACCGATACCCTGACGGTGGCCCACGCCGCCCTCTACCGAACGGTCATACTGAGCACGGCCAACGCCTCGCCGAAAGCAATCGAAGAGGAGGCGAAGGCCCTGACCGCTCAGCTGTCCAAGCTGAAGGGTCAGTCCGACCAGCTGAAGCAACAGCCGGCGGCCACCGAGGACGAGGACAAGCTGCTTCAGCGATTCGGCAGTGAAAGCGGAGCCTACCAGGCCAAGGTGACCAGCTTTCTCGACCTGTTGAAGATGGGCGTCGATCCGCTCGACTTCCTGCAGGAGGTCCAGTCCGCCTACGGGCGCCTGCACGCCACGTCGCGCGACTATCTGGCCTATCAGCGCCAGCAGTCGTCCAACGCCTACGCCGAGGTGAACGCGACGGTGGACACGGCCACCCGGGCCTTCGTCATCGCGGCGGGATTGGCTCTGCTGATCACGGTCGGCGTCTCGCTGTTCATCGGCTTCAACATCGCGCGTCCGATCGTGCGCCTGACCGGCGTGATGGAGCGGCTGGCCGAGGGCAGGCTCGACCAGGACGTTCCGGCCGCCGAGCGGGGCGACGAGATCGGCCAGATGGCCCGCACCGTCCGCGTGTTCAAGGACAACGCGATGCGCGTGCAGGAACTGTCGCGCGAGCAGGAAAGCCTGCGCGCCCGCGCCGTGGAGGACCAGCGCCGGGCCATGAGAACGCTGGCCGCCGACCTGGAGGCTTCGGTCAAGGCGGTGATGGGCGATGTGGTGCGGTCCGCCGATTCGATGCGCGGCGAGGCGAACGTGATGCTGGAGAACGCCCGCCAGACCAGCCACCACAGCGACTCGGCCGCCCACTCCGTCCAGGAAGCGACCAGCGAGGTGGAAAGCGTCGCCGCCGGCGCGGAACAGCTTCGCGCCTCCATCGACGAAATCACCCGCTCCATTTCCCAATCCACCCAGCTCGCGCGCGGTGCGGTGGAGGAGGCCGCGCGGACGGACACCATCGTCCAGGGCCTCAGCGAGGCCAGCCGCAAGATCGAGGAGGTCGTCGGCCTCATCAACAGCATCGCCGGCCAGACGAACCTGCTGGCGCTGAACGCGACCATCGAGGCCGCCCGCGCGGGCGAGGCCGGCAAGGGCTTCGCCGTGGTTGCCAGCGAGGTGAAAAGCCTCGCCAACCAGACCGCCAAGGCGACGGACGAGATCGGTTCGGAAATCGCGGCGGTCCAGGCGGCGACCACGGCGGCGGTCAACGCCATCCGGGCCATCGTCACCACGATCCGGCAGGTGGACTCGTCGCTCAACACCGTCGCCGCCGCGGTCGAGGAGCAGGAAGCCGCGACCCGCGACATCAGCGAACGGTCGCAACGCGCCGCCACCGACACCATGGCCGTGCTTCAGGAGATGCGCCAGGTGCAGCAGGCGGCCGAGACGACCGGCCATTCCGCCGGCACCGTCCAGACCACCACCGAGGAGCTGTCGCGCAGCTTCAACAAGCTCGACACCGAGATCGAGGCCTTCATCACCCGCATCACCGCCGCGTAGGGCGCGTCGGCGCCGCCGGGCCCCCGAACCGAAAACCGCCTGAAACGAAAGTTGCCTGAAACGAAAGTTGCCTGAATCAAAAATGGCCTCTCTCCCGGTGGGGAGAGAGGCCATTTTCGCCGGCACCGTTCGCGCGGCCCCGGCCGGCTATTTCAGCCAGGGGAACTCCTTCCACAGCGAGCGGAACTCGACGTCCAGCTGCTGCAGCTCCGCGGCGAAGGCGTCGGCGCTCAGCAGACGCAGCGGCTGGAAGGATTCGGCGGCCTTGCTCTGGAACTCGGGGTCGTTGGCCGCCTTGGAAATCGCCTCGACCAGCTTGGCGCGGACGTCCGGGGGCAGGCCCTTCGGCGCGCCGAGCCCGCGCAGCGAGGCCATGGTGTAGTCGAAGCCCAGTTCCTTGAAGGTCGGCAGGTCGGGCGCCATGCTCCAGCGCTCCTTGCTCATCACCCCCAGGATGCGGATCGCATCGCCGCCGGCCTTGCCGCGCAGCCCTTCACCCAGGTTCTGGCCGCAGACCTGCGTGTGGCGGCCCAGCATCGACCGGTAATTCTCGGCACTTCCGGGAAACGGAACGTGGGTGAAGCGGGCGTTCGCCTGCCGCTGCATCAGAAGCATGGCCAGATGGTCGTCCGACCCCACGCCGGTGGATCCCACCGTGATGGTGTTCGGGTTGGCCCTGGCATGTTCCACCAGATCGGCCAGCGTCTTGTAGGGGCTGTCCGCGTGGACGGTCATGATGCCCGGATCGTCCACGATGTTGTACAGCGGGTCGAGGCGGTCGAGCGAGAAGCGGGCGTTCCGCTCGATGGGAATGGTGACGACGTTGGGCGTGTTGATGAAGCCGATGGTGTAGCCGTCCGGCGCCGCGTCCGCGATGGCCGCGAAACCGATCTCTCCGCCGGCGCCCGGCCGGTTCATCACGACGATGCGCGCCCCGTCCCCCAGATGCTTTTCGATGTAGGGAGCCAGCATGCGCGCGGTCACGTCGGTTGACCCGCCGGCACCGTAAGCGACGACCATGGTGATGATCTTCTCCGGATAGGCCGCCTGCACGGCCGGAGAGCCCAGGGATGCCCCCAGCAACAGGGCGCAGGAGGTGAACAGGGTGCTGAGAAGTCTTCTGGCTTTCATCAATCCGCTCCGCCAAGGCTGCCGAACGGTCCGGCTTGCGGCGGGCCGCAACAGCGACGTTTGTTCTTCGATGGAAACACGGCTTTAGTGTTGCCGCAGTATTTATGCCGCAATCAACACGGGAATGCATGAAAAATAGTTCTTGCGATTGAGGGTTTTTCGGAAGACCCCACACCCTTCAAACGCAAAGCATCGCCGGCACACCCGCACCGATTCGGGTGGCTTCCGAATAGCCCGGTCGCCCGTGATCAGGGCAGGCGCAGCGCGCAGGTGGCCGTTCACGCACTGCCGATCGTTTGCGTCAGCGCGCTTAATAGGACGGGTGGCGTGACCGGCTTGTGAAGCACGCTGATGCCGCTGGCCTCCGCCTCGCGAATCCGCTCGGGCGCGGTGTCGCCGGTGATGATGATGCTGGGGATGGTGCGGTGGTACAGGCCGCAGACGTCGCGGATCGCCTCGGTCCCGGTGCGCCCTTCGCGCAGGCGGTAGTCGGCCAGGATCATGGCCGGCGGCCGTTCGCGGGCGGACAGCAGGCGGATGGCCTCCGCCGCCGACTCTGCGGCGATGACCTCGAACCCCCAGGTCTGGAGCACGGCGCACAGGCTGGACAGCCCCACCGGCTCGTCGTCGATCAGCACGATCACGCCGCGCCCCGCGATTTCGCCGGCCGGCGGATCGGTGCGCCGGACCACCGGGCGCGGGCGGACGGAGGCCTGCAACGGCACCTCGACCCAGAAGACCGACCCGCGCCCGTGCACCGACCGCACCGACACCCGGGCGCCGAGCAGCCGGGCCAGCCGCTTCACGATGGCGAGGCCGAGCCCCAGCCCCTTCTCGCGGTCACGCTCGGGGTTGGCGACCTGCGTGAACTCCTCGAAAATCTCCTCGGTCTGGCCGGCGGGAATGCCGATGCCGGTGTCCCAAACCTCGACGCGCAGATGGTCGCCCCGCCGCCGGCAGCCGACCAGGATGCGGCCCCGCGCCGTGTAGCGCACGGCGTTGTCCACAAGGTTCTGGATCATGCGGCCGAACAGCGCGGGGTCGGTGCGCACCAAGGCGCTGCACGGCAACACCGTGAGATCCACCCCCTTGGCCGACGCCAACGTGGAGTAGCTGACCCGCATGGTCGCCAGGATGCTGTCGATGGGAAAGACCATCGGCCGCACCGTCACCACCCCGGCGTCGAGCTTGGAAACGTCCAGCAGGCTGTCCAGCAGCATCTTCAGCGCGTCGACCGCCACCTCCATGTCGCGCACCAGCCCGCGGGTCGTGCCCTCGGGCAATTGCGCCGCCAGCGCGGCGGTGAAGAAGACCAGCGACTGCACGGGCTGGCGGAGGTCGTGGCTGGCCGCGGCCAGGAACTTGGTCTTGGCGACGCTGGCGCGCTCCGCCTCGTCCTTGGCCGTCAGCAGTTCGGCGTCGGCCTGCTTGCGCTCGGTGATGTCGCGGACCGTACCGGCGAAGATGCGGCGCCCGGCGAGAAAGCCTTCGCCCACCGCCAGATCCATGGGGAAGGTCTGCCCGTCCTTGCGGCGTCCCTGCACCTCGCGCCCGATGCCGATGATGCGCGCCTGCCCGGTTTTCAGATAGCTGTCGAGATAGCCGTCGTGCGCCTGCCGGTAGGGTGCCGGCATCAGCATGCTGACGTTGCGGCCCAGCACCTCCGCCGCGGCGAATCCGAAGATGCGTTCCGCCGCGCGGTTGAAGCTTTCGATGCGGCCCCGTTCGTCGATGGTGATGATGCCGTCCACGGCCGCTTCCAGGATGGCGCGGTTCTTCGCCTCGCTGTAGCGCAGGCGCTCCTCCGTCTCCTTGCGGACGGAAATGTCGCGGACGATGCCGGTGAACAGCCGCTCCCCATCCACCAGAGCGCTGCCGACCGCCAGATCCAGGGGGAAGACGTGCCCGTCCTTGCGCAGGCCCTGCACTTCCCGCCCCTTGCCGATGATGCGCGTCTCGCCCGTCTCCAGATGGTGGCGCAGGTAGCCGTCGTGGGCGGAGCGGTAGGGCTCCGGCATCAGCATGCTGACGTTGCGGCCGACCACCTCCGCCGCCGTGTAGCCGAAGATTCGCTCCGCCGCCGCGTTGATGGACCGGACGGTGCCCGCCGTATCCATGATGACGATGCCGTCCACCGCCGCGTCGAGGATCGCCTGGGCCAGCGTCTCGCGGGGGTTGGGGGAGCCGGCGGCCGTTGCGGCTGCGGAAGCGGGTTCGAGAGCGGGTTCGGGCGCCGACGGGGTCGGCTCCGCACCCGCCGGCCTCGCCCGGCGTCCGCCCAGCCGCCATCCCGCCACCCCCGTCGCCAGGGCCAGGGCGGACGCAGCCAGAAGCCCGATGGCGATATCCATACCGAGCCCCCTTTCGAAAACCCGACGAAAGTCAGGATACCGGCAAGACTCGGCCATCCACGATCGGTTCGCCAACCCGTCCTAACGGCATATCCTATAACTATTCCGGCCAAGCCCCACTGCCAGTTGCCAGCGTCGGCAAATAGGCTACCCTTGGCCCACAACGGCGGAAAACGCCGCGGATACAGGGAAGGATCGGAGCGATGGCTCTCAGGGCCGAACAGCTCAAGGACGAGCTGACCGAAGAGGTCGTGCGTCAAGTGCGCGAGCGGCTGGGCCGCACCCGCGCCGCACCGGCGGAACGGTTCGTACGGCAATTCTACGACAACGTGCCGCCCGACGACATCATCCAGGCGCCGGCCGAACAGCTTTACGGCGCTGCGCTGGCCATGTGGCAATGGGGCCAGCAGCGCGAGGCGGGCCAGACGCCCCAGCAAAAGGCAAAGGTTCGCGTCTACAACCCCCGGATCGAGGAGCACGGCTGGCAGTCCCACCGAACGGTGGTGGAGATCGTCAACGACGACATGCCGTTCCTGGTCGATTCGGTCACGGCGGAGCTGAACCGCCAGGGCCTGACCGTGCATCTCGTGATCCACCCGGTGGTGCGGGTGAAGCGCGACGCCGCCGGCCAGTTGACCGAACTGTACGAAGGCGCGGCGGCGCCGACCGACGCGTCGCCTGAGTCCTTCATGCATGTGGAGGTCGGCGCCGTTCCGGACGGCGAGGCTCTGACCAAGGCCCGCGAGGGGCTGGAGCGCGTGCTGGCCGACGTGCGCGCCGCGGTCGCCGACTGGCGCGTCATGCGCGAGCAGGTGCGCGAGGCCGTGAAGGACGCCGACGCCGCCCGCGCCACCGTCCCGGCGGACGAGGTGGACGAGGCCAAGGCCTTCCTCGATTGGGTCGACGACGACCACTTCACCTTCCTCGGCTACCGCGAATACCGGTTCGAGAACGGCGCCGACGGCGCCGAGCCGTCGCTGGGGCTGGTTCCCGGCAGCGGGCTCGGCATTCTGCGCGACGACTCCGTCACGGTGTTCGACGGCCTGCGCCACTACGCCACCCTGCCGCCGGACGTGCGCGACTTCCTGCGCAACCCACGCGTCCTGATGGTCACCAAGGGCAACCGCCCGTCGCCGGTGCACCGCGCCGTGCCGATGGACGCCATGCTGATCAAGCGCTTCGACGCCGAAGGGCGGATCGTCGGCGAACGGCTGGTCGCCGGTCTGTTCACCTCCGTCGCCTACAACCGCAGCCCGCGCGAGATTCCGTACCTGCGCCGCAAGGTGGCCGAGGTGATGGAACTGGCCGGCTTCGACCCGCAGGGCCATGACGGCAAGGCGCTGCTGCACATCCTGGAGACCTACCCGCGCGACGAGCTGTTCCAGATCCAGGTGCCGGAGCTGTTCGACATCGCCATCGGCATCCTGCACCTTCAGGAACGCCAGCGCCTGGCGCTGTTCGTGCGCAAGGACCCGTTCGAGCGCTTCGCCTCCTGCCTCGTCTACGTGCCGCGCGACCGCTACGACACGACGCTGCGCCGGCGCATCCAGACGATCCTGGAGGAGGCCTACAA
>JAEZPL010000423.1 GCA_023413605.1 Pseudomonadota bacterium | reverse complement strand
GCGATCAACACGATGATCCTGTCGCTGCTCTACCGCCTGCCGCCCGACCGCTGCCGCTTCATCATGATCGACCCCAAGATGCTGGAGCTGTCGGTCTACGAGGGCATCCCCCATCTGCTGACGCCGGTCGTCACCGATCCGAAGAAGGCGGTGGTCGCGCTGAAATGGACGGTGCGGGAGATGGAGGACCGCTACCGCAACATGTCCAAGTTGGGCGTGCGCAACATCGAGGGCTACAACGCCCGCCTGCGCGAGGCCCGCGCGGAGGGCGAGTCGCTGACCCGCCGCGTGCAGACCGGCTTCGACCCCGATACCGGCAAGCCGATCTTCGAGGAGCAGCCGCTCGACCTGAAGGAACTGCCCTACATCGTCGTGATCGTGGACGAGATGGCCGACCTGATGCTGGTCGCCGGCAAGGACATCGAGGCGGCGATCCAGCGGCTGGCCCAGATGGCCCGCGCCGCCGGCATCCACCTGATCATGGCGACGCAGCGCCCGTCGGTGGACGTCATCACCGGCACCATCAAAGCCAATTTCCCGACCCGCATCAGCTTCCAGGTCACCTCCAAGATCGACAGCCGCACCATCCTGGGCGAACAGGGCGCCGAACAGCTTCTCGGCCAGGGCGACATGCTCTACATGGCCGGCGGCGGCCGCGTGACCCGCGTGCACGGCCCCTTCGTCTCCGACCAGGAGGTGGAGCATGTCGTGAAGTACCTGAAGACGCAGGGCGAGCCCGCCTACGTCGACGCCATCACCGAGGAGGACGACGAGGACATGGCGTCCTTCGACGACGGCGGCGCGGGGACCGGCGGCGGGTCGGGCGACGACCTGTACGACAAGGCCGTGGCCGTGGTCTGCCGCGAGCGCAAGGCCTCCACCAGCTTCATCCAGCGCCAGCTGCGCATCGGCTACAACTCCGCCGCCCGCCTGATCGAGCGCATGGAGGCCGAGGGCGTCGTCAGCAAGCCCAACCACGCCGGCAAGCGCGACGTCCTGGCGCGGAACATCGAGGAATAGGACATTCACCCCTCTGCCGCCTTCGGCGGGAAAGGGGCAACAGAAGCGGCAATTCCGGCGAACTTGGATCCAGCGCCAACCCGCCCCATTTCCGCCCGGAACCTCCTGTAGAAGCAGGGATCATGAAGAGCTTGTTTCGTCGCACCTTCGCTGCCGCCGCCGTTTCCGCCACCCTTGCGCTGGCCGCGGCAGCCTCGCCTGCCCTGTCCGCTCCCCCGTCCGTCGCCCTGTCCCCGCAGGACCAGGCCATCGTCGCGCATGTGGAGGAGTATCTGAACGGGATCCGCACGCTGCAGTCGAAGTTCGTGCAGATCAGCCCGAACGGGCACCAGACGACCGGCACCTTCTACCTGTCCCGCCCCGGCCGGATGCGGCTGGAATACGATCCGCCGGTGAAGGACTTCGTCGTCGCCGACGGCGCCTTCATCTTCTATTGGGACGGCGAGATGCGCCAGCAGTCGAGCGCGCCCATCGGTTCGACCCTGGCAGACTTCATCCTGCGCAAGAACATCCGCCTGAGCGGGGACGTCACCATCACCGGCGTCTTCCAGGCGCCCGGCGTGGTGGAGGTCAGCCTGACCGAGACCAAGGATCCCGGCAAGGGCACGCTGACGCTGATCTTCGAAGACCGGCCGTTCCAGCTTCGCAAGTGGCGGGTCCTGGACGCCCAGGGGCTGACGACCGAGGTGGCTCTGCTCAACCCGCGCAACGGCGTCCAGTTCGACGACCCCAACCTGTTCTACTTCATCGAACCCAAGAAGGGCTCCGACTACGGACGCGGGAACTGACCCTAAAGCGAATTTCCATTCGCTTTAGATTCATATGACTTCATTCGCCAGTCGGGCTTCGGCCGCACAAGCGGCCGGGACCGCAGTCGCGGTCCAAAGCGGATCGCAATCCGCTTTAGCCCACCGGATTCCGCCAGACAAGAAAGCAGTCACGAAAGCGCCGGCCGGTAGCTGTTGGCCGTCCGGCCGGCCCTTTCGAAGGCGCGCTTGCCGTCCTCCGGCGCGATCAGCGCCGTCGTGCGGAAGGCCGTGGCCCCGCCCTTGGCCGCCACCATCGACAGGAAGGCGACGCAGGATTCCTGGTCGGGAAATTCCGCGATCATCACACCGTCGTATTCTCCCAGGGCGAAGAAGTAATGATGGAGCGTCCCGCCAAAGGGCTCCATGCCGCTGCGCACGGCCTCCACCCGCGAATCGGGGTTCTGCACCAGACTTTTGAAGTTGTCGGTGGTGAAGCGCCATTGAACCATGAAGTGTGGCATTGCCGGATCCTCCCTGTGCCACCTCATTGCACAGCATAGGGCGTCCCCTGCAGACGACAAAATGTTCAAAGGGCACGGGAAAGGCGAATTCCGCCCAAGACATCCCTCTTCTTTCCGTAAGTTTTCTTTTTCCCGCGATCAAGTGGCTCAAGGTCTGTTGCCGGCTGTGTGCAACGCATTAGTGTTCTTGCGTGTGCAACATCGAGACGGACAACAGGAGACGAGCCATGGCCGCAGCACGCGTTTACGACGCCGAACGAGTCCAGGGCATGAACGACCTGCTTGCGCGCAACTGGTGGGCGCTGGCCCTGCGGGGGGCCGCCGCGATCGTGCTGGGATTCCTGGCCTTCATCCTGCCGGGGGTGACGGTCGCCACGCTGGCGATCATGCTGGCGGTTTATCTGCTGGTGGACGGCGTCTTCGCCATCGTCGGCGGCATCCGCGCCGCCCGCGCGCAGGAACGTTGGCTGCCCTTCGTGCTGGAGGGGATCGTCAGCCTGATCGCCGGGTTGATGGCTGTCTTCTGGCCGATCGCCAGCGTGTTTGCCCTGGTCTGGCTGTTCGCCGCCTGGTCGGTCATCACCGGCTTTGCCGAGATCATGAGCGCGTGGCGCATGCACCGCAGCCACGGCAAATGGGCCTGGGGAATCGCCGGCGTTCTGTCGGTGCTGTTCGGCTTCGGCATGTGGCTGCTGCCGGCCTTCGGCCTGCTGGCCATCGCCTGGGGCGTGGCCAGCTACCTGCTTGCCTTCGGCGTGTTGACCCTGGTCACCGCCTTCCGTCTGCGCCGCTGCCACCAGGATCACAGCGGCACCGACCACGGCACCGCGGTGCCGGCGGAATAGCTGCGACAGTCTTGCCTTCATAAAGCAGTGGCCGGAAGGGCGTTCCTTCCGGCCACTGTTGTGTACGGGTGCATCAAGAACCGGACAGCATCATGGTCTGGAC
>JAEZPL010000421.1 GCA_023413605.1 Pseudomonadota bacterium | reverse complement strand
ACGCGCGCGGAAGGCCTGATGCGGCGGCTTTGAGCCGTCGTTTCACCGCCCCTTAAACAGAGGTCGGCACGCCGTTCTTCCGGATCACGTCGGCGTACCAGTAATAGCTGGCCTTGGGCGTGCGCTTCATGGTCTGGCGGTCCACCTGGACCAGACCGAAATGCCGGCGGTAGCCCTCCGCCCACTCGAAGTTGTCGAGCAGCGTCCAGACGAACCAGCCCTTCAGGTTCGCTCCCTCGTCGATGGCCTTGCGGGCGGACAGAAGGTGGTCGCGGATGAAGGCGATGCGGTCGCCGTCCTCCACCTTGCCCTGCGGGCCGACGGTGTCGGGGTAATCGGCGCCGTTCTCCATCACGTAGACGGGCGGGTTGTCGTATTCCTCCTGAAGCTCGCTCAAAATCTCGGCCAGCCCGTCGGGCTCGATCGGCCATTCCATGCCGGTGCGCCGGGTGCCTTCGGGCGGGGAGCCGTAGGCGGTGCCGAACAGGCCACCCGGATCGGGCTGCTGGTGCATGCGGCTGTAGTAGTTCAGGCCCAGGAAGTCGATGGGCTGCCTGATCGTCTCCAGGTCGCCCGCCTTGACCAACGGGGCGAAGTCCTTCGCCAGCAACTCCGGGTAGCTGCCCTTCAGCAGCGGGTCGAGGCAGGCGCGGTTCCACAGCGCGTCCCACATCAGCGACGCCGGATAGTTGGCGTCCAGCCCGCCGACCGGCCAGACCGGTTGCAGCGACAGCACCGTGCCCAGCTGCCAGCCCTTGCCGCCGCCCGCCGCCCGCAATGCCTTCAGCGCCGTGCCCTGGGCCAGGTTCTGGTGGTGGATCGCCTTGAAGTAGTTGGCCTTTCCGGTCATCCCCGGCGCGTGCGAGCCATAGCCGTGACCGAAGATCGCGACGACGGAGGGCTCGTTCAGCATGCACCAGTGCTTCGCGCGGTCGCCGATGCGCCCGGCCACGATCTGGGCGTAGTCGGCGAACCAGGACGCGCTGTCGCGGTTGGTCCAGCCACCCTTGTCCTGCAACGCCTGCGGCAGGTCCCAGTGGAACAGGCAGGGCCAGGGCTCGATCCCCTTGGCCAGCAGCGCGTCGGTCAGCCGGTCGTAGAAGTCCAGACCCTTGGCGTTCGGCGCCCCGGTGCCGGTCGGCTGCACGCGCGGCCACGCGACGGAAAAGCGGTAGGCGCGCATGCCGGCGCGCGCCATCAGTTCCACATCCTCGGCGTAGCGGTTGTAGTGGTCACAGGCGACGTCGCCGGTGTCGCCGTTCGCCACCTTGCCGTAGGCGTGGCTGAAGGTGTCCCACACGCTGGGCCCGCGCCCGTCGGCGTTCACCGCCCCTTCGATCTGGTATGAGGAGGTGGACACGCCCCACAGGAATCCCTTGGGAAAGGCCGTTACCGTCTCCGCCGGCTGTGCCAGCACGGCGCGCCCGCCGGCCGTGCCGGCCAGCCCGGCCACCGCCGCCGCTTTCAGGAAACTCCGCCGCCGCATGCCTTGCCCTTTCGTCGGTCTCTTGGTCCGCGTCAATGTAAGAAGGACGCCCGCCTGCGCAACCGCGGCATGGCGCCGGAACGGGATCCGTGACGACGGGCCGCGATGATGGGATAGGCGGTGACGGGCCGGCGCGCTATAGTCGGTTCATGAACGCAATCTTCGTGATTCTCCTGGTCCTCGCGCTGGGATCGGTCGTGGCCTCCCTGTTCATCGGGCTGTTCTTCATGGCGCGCGGCGGCCAGGGCGATTCGCGCAAATCCAACATGGCGATGCGGCTGCGCGTCACGCTCCAGGGGGTGGCGCTGGTGCTGTTCCTGCTGGCGATGCTGACGCAGGCGTAAGAAGGGACAGGACAGACGATTATGGTCAATCTGACGCGCATCTACACCCGCGGCGGCGACAAGGGACAGACTTCGCTGGGCGACGGCACGCGGGTGCCGAAGCACGACCTGCGCGTGGCGGCCTACGGCACGGTGGACGAGGCGAACGCCGTCATCGGACTCGCCCGGCTGTATACCAAGGACATGCCAGACATCGATGCCATGCTGGCGCGCATCCAGAACGACCTGTTCGACCTGGGCGCCGACCTCTGCACGCCCGAGGCGACCGACCCGAAATACCCGCCGCTGCGAATCCTGGAGTCGCAGGTGGACCGGCTGGAAGCCGAGATCGACACCCTGAACGCGGAGCTTTCGCCCCTTACCTCCTTCATCCTGCCGGGCGGCTCCCCGGCCGCGGCGCACCTGCATCTGGCGCGCACCGTGGTGCGCCGCGCCGAACGCCACATGACCGAGCTGGCCGGGCTGGAACCCGTGAACCCGGCGGCGATCAAATACGCCAACCGCCTGTCCGACCTTCTGTTCGTGCTGAGCCGGACGGTCAACGGCAATGGGGCCGCCGACATCTTGTGGGTGCCCGGCGCCAACCGGTAAATCGACCAACCCAAAGGTCGCAGTGCGATCGGCATGGGCGCATCCAAATCGAAAGTGAACGAATATTTGCGTCCGCGCCTTCGCACCTGCGGCTTAGGCGTCGTTGACAGCCAAAACGGCAACTCCTATGGTCGCAGCGCTGTCACAGCTGCCCGATTCGGCGCTTGCCCAGGCGGCGCGCCTGCAAATATTGAATAAAAGGGTGGGATATGAAGGTCCTCGTCCCCGTCAAGCGGGTGGTCGATTACAACGTCAAGATCCGCGTGAAGGCGGACGGCACCGGCGTTGAGACCGCCAACGTGAAGATGAGCATGAACCCCTTCGACGAGATTGCCGTCGAAGAGGCGGTTCGCCTGAAGGAAGCCGGCAAGGCCACCGAGGTGATCGTGGTGTCCGTCGGCCCGGCCACCGCGCAGGAAACGCTGCGCACCGCGCTGGCCATGGGTGCCGACCGCGGCATCCTGGTGCAGACCGACGCCGAGACGCAGCCGCTGGCCGTCGCCAAGGTGCTCAAGGCGCTCGTCGAGAAGGAAGGCCCGACTC
>JAEZPL010000391.1 GCA_023413605.1 Pseudomonadota bacterium | reverse complement strand
GCCCGCCACTGCCTGTCGTAGGCGCGGCGGCACGGCTTGCACTCGGAGAAGAGGCCGTCGCTGGTGTCGTCGCGGGTGTAGAACTCGGTGACCGGCAGCACCTTCTTGCAGGTCTTGCACTTCTTGGTGTCGCTGCGGTAGGCCACCATCTACGCATCCTCCAGCACGCGCCATTCCTTGCACTCGATGGCCTTGGCGACCCGTTCCTCGCGGGTCATGCGGGCGGCCATGGCGTTCTTGGTCTTGCTCTCGGTGTGCGTGCTCCAGGCCGTCAGCACGTTGTAGAGCGCCCACAGCGTCGGCTGCGGCTCGGCGATCCAGCGCTCCATCAGCACGCCGCGCATGGCGTCGTTGGAGCCGGGGATCGCCTTGAAGACGCTCATCGCCTGCGGCAGCGAGACCGGGGTCTGCGCCCAAAGCTGCCAGCGCTTGGTCTCTTCCAGGTAGGCGGATGCGGCGTCCACCAGCCCGCGCGCCAGGGCGTCGAGGTCGAAACCGGAGACGTGGCGCTTGGCGGCGGCGGCGATGTCCTTCCCGATGACCGCGGTGTTGGCGCAGACGAAGCGGTAGCCGCCGACGCGGAACTTGACGCTGGTCGAACCGTCGTAGGAGTTGAAACAGACGATCCGCATGGCGGTCAGGTCGCCGCCGCCCATGTCCACCTGGACGCCGGGCAGGACAAGCTGGAGGAACATGCGGGCGCCGTCGTGGCTGGTGTCCTTGCCGACCCGCATGTCGGTCAGGTCGAGGCTGGTGGTGCGCAGCGCCCCCATAAACGCCTCGTGCACGTCCTCGTGGGTGACCATCTGGTAGGCGTCGGTGTGGACCCCGAGGATTTGCATGGTGTCCTGGCGGCGCACGCCGATATGGCCGTGCACCTTGTGGCCGTCGCCGTCGAAGAGGTCGATCTTCTGGACCGGGAAATAGGCCGGGGTGGCGTGGTTGGCCGGAACGAAGCCGTACTGGTCCATCTTGTCCATGTAGCTCACGTCGTCGTCTCCTTGGGCTGGTAGTCGGGCAGGGACTGGCGCAGCTTGGCGATCTCGCCCTTGAGGCGGGTCACGAGGCCGGGGTTGCCTTCCTGGAGGGCCTTGATTTTGTGCGAGGCGCCGCGCATCACGGCGTCGATCTCGGCGTTGGTGGCGCAGGCGGAGGCGTCGTCGATGATCTTCTGCATCATCGCCTTGTCCTCGGCGTAGGCGCGCTGCCGGGCTTCTGCTTCGGCGTCGGCGGTGGCGTCCTCGACGTACTTGCTGTCTTCGAACTGGCCCATGTGCACGTCGGCCGACATGCCGATGCGCTTCATCGCGTTGCCGATGGCGTCGGTCAGCGCCTTCTTGAAGGCTTCGTCGTCGGGCACCGAAACGCCGTTGCGCTTGGCCTCCAGGCTGTCGCCACCGACGCCCCAGCAGGGTTCGGAACGCTCGCCCGTGTCGGGATCGACGTACCAGACGGCGATGGTGCAGAAGACCAGCGTTCCCTGAACGTCGAACTGCGGCGGCGTGGTGCCCCAGCCCTGGCCGCACGGCCCGAACAGGCGCGTCATCTTCTCTTCGGCGTAGATCGGCTTGATGGCCGTGCCCCGGAAGCCGCCGGAGCGGGTGAAGGGCTTGGTGTGCTTGGGGTCGGTCCTGCCGAGCACGTCCCACAGACGCATGTTCTCGCGCTGCTGGTGATCCTGGGCGGTCTTGCCTTTCAAATCCGGCGGGATGACCTCACCGGACAAAGCTTCGCCGTTCCCGGCCTTCGCCGGGGTGCGTGATGCGGCCATGATGGTCTCCGGGAAAGGGGCGGGGGGCTGCTCACCCCCCGCCAGTGTCCGCAGGGCCGGGAGCGAACCCCTGCGGTTAGCTCTTGGCCTTCGGCGGGCGACCGCGGCGCTTCTTGGCCTCGGTCACCTCCGGCTCATCCTGGGGGCCGGCGTCATTCCCGCCACCAGCGTCCGCACTCGTGTCGGGGGTGTCCTCCGGCGAGCCAACGGTGAAACTGGTCTCGCTCCCGCTGGCTCCAGGCTCCCCCGGCTCCGGCACCTTCGGCAGATCGCCGAGCGGTTCGCCCGCCGGGTCGGTGTCCACGCGCTCGGGCGTGCCTTCGGGCAGCAGCGGTTCGGGTTCGGGAAGGGCGGCGGCGGCGTCCGCCTGCTCGGTCAGCAGGTCGCCCTGGTCGGGCTTGGCCCGGCGCGGGGCACGCTGGCCCATCAGGCTGTCGGTGGAGGCGAACACCAGCGCCACCGTGGAGCCTTGCGCGGCGCCCAGATGCTCCAGGGCGCCCATAACCTTCGGGCAACTCACCACCGCCTTGATGCCGTCCTTAACGACGACCTGATCCACGGCGACGTGAACCACCGAACGACCCTCGCTGATAACGATCCGGGCGACCTCTTCGATAAGGCGCTCGGCGGCGTTCTCGGCCGCCTGGATCGTCTCGCGCTGCGCCGCCTCGGGCTGCTGATCCCACGGCAGCGGGCTTTTGTCGTGCTTGAGGCGGTCGAGCAGGAAGTCGCGGATGTCGCCCTGAAGCGTCTTGCGGGCGAGGTCGATAACGATCTCTTCATCCACATCCTCGTCCAGATCGGGGAGGTTGCTCATTGTCACTCCTTCTCGTCGTCGGTGGTGATCGAGACGCGCCCCGCCTTGTCGCGCGTGGCGGTGATGCCGAAGCCGGCCACCGTCTTGGCGTCCTCCGGGATCAGGGCCTTGATGTCCTGGGCGGCCTGCTGGTACGCCGCCGCCGCCCAGCGGTTGTTGATCCAGCGGCCGGCGGCGTCGGCCCAGGCGTTGGCCTCCTTCTCCTTCGCCATGTCGTAGGTGCGGGAGAGCACGACCTTCGGTTTGGGCGTCTTCAGCGGAGCGCGGCCCTTGGCCGGCTCGCGGTCGCGGATGACGTGATCCCAGAACTCTTCCGCCTCGGCCAGCAGGATGGAGGCGTAGCATTCGTCGAAGGCGATGGTGTGGGCCTCGATCCGCTGGTTATCGACCGGGAACACGAAGTCCAGGCAGGGGAAGTAGCCGATCTCCATGTACCACTGGCACTGCGACGCATAGCTCTGGATGAAGGCCGGCGTCTGCTTGGTGGCGTTCCAGTAGTTGGTGGTCTTCGCTTCCACCGGGCGCACGCCGTCGCTCTGGCGCCAGCGCAGGGCGTCGAAGGAGGCGATGGCCCACGGAAGCAGGCGGTGGCGGATCGTGAAGCGGCCATCCGGCATGGCGAAGCCGTCGCGGCCGGGCATCAGGTCGAGCATCTGCGGCCCGGTGTACAGCGTGGCGTCCTGCTCGTGGGCGTAGAAGTCCAGAATGACCGGCTCCAGGGCGCGGCCGATCTGCACCGGCAGCTTCCAGGTCAGGTCTTCGGGCGGCTGCCTGCCGGTCTTCTCCAGCCACAGGCTGTGCCAATCGCCCTTGTGGATGCGTTGGATGTCGCTGCCGCCGATGCCGCGGATCGTGCCGTGGGCCGGGAGGGGGGCGTGGAGGTCGGGCATCAGTCGTTTCCTCCGGTCTTCCGGCTGCGGCACCGGGCCATCAGGCGCTCAACCCTCTCGATGGTCTCCAGAAGGCGATCAGCCGGGTCGTCCAGGTACTTGCTGTCGATGACGTATAAAGTTTGCAGGCTTCGCACGGTTTGCAGAAAGCTGCGTCCATAGACGCAGAGCGCCAGAACCGGGTCTTCCTCCATCTGCTTGCGAATGGTGCTGTGTTCTTCCCCCGCGGTATGCATAAGCGTCCTCCGATGATTACTTTGTTATCTCTCGGTGCGCTGGGTGTCCTTCAGGTGAATGCCAAAATCGCCAAGGATGGCGCGCACCTGTTCGCGCTGTTCCTCGGTGACCGGCTCTGGCGTCTCCGGCGCCGTGCCGTAATCGAGCAGCATCCGTGATTGCAGGATGAGCGTGCTCATGGGTGCTACGATGGGGTTCAGCCGCTTCACCATGTCGGCGATCTTGGGCGTGAAGGACTGCTCCAGGATCAGGTCGCCGGCCGCCTGCTCCAGCGCCCACAGCGGGTACATGCCGAGCGCGTTGAACCAGTGCTTCAGCGCGGCCTGGGACGGCACCGGCACGTCGAAGGCTTCGAACAGGCCGTTGATGACGGCGGCGATGTCGTCGCTGTTGGCCGGGTACATGTAGTCCACGGCGTCGGCCAGCCAGCACTCCACGTCCTTGCGGGCCTCTCCGTCCACGCTCTTAATTCGCTCGGCGTAGGGCATGCTGAGCAGCCGCTTCAGCGAGGCGGGAGGCGTTGGTCCGCACGCGGGGAGCGTGGCCGGCTCCCACGGCACGAGGTCGTTGCTCATCGGGAAAGTCCTTGTGGGCGGTGCGCAGCCAGCGGTTCCAGGCGTCGTCCCAGGAACGGCGGCGCGCGGTTGCGTATTTCCGGCGGAAATCCTGCGCGACCAGATCGAGCGGCAGCTTGCCGTAGCGGGGGTCCGCCGCCGCCGCCGCCAGCATCGCCGTGGTCGGGAAGTCGTCGGGCAGCGGCGTGCCTTCGATGTCGGCATCGTCCAGGGTGTCCAGGTCATGGACACCCCTGTCTGTCTCGTAGACCCCCTCATCGGGCAGGGTGTTCTGCCAGTTGACCCGGTACTCCTTGGACAAGTCGGCGCCGGTCTCCGGGTCGATGCGGCGGCGCACCTCGATCCAGCCGGCGTTCTGAAGGCGCTTGGAGGCGTCGATCACGAACTGGCGGCTCATGCGATAGGTCTTGGCCAGCGTCGTGGTGCCCATGTGGGTCCAGCCGTCCCGGCCGCCGATGTCGTCGATGGCGAGCAGGACGAGCACGTCCATGGGCCTGATGCGGCGGTCGTGGAGGGCGGCGCGCGGCACTTCAGCGTTCCTCGATCCCATGGCGTCCCTCCGGTTTCTCGGTGGTCAGCCGCATGAAGAGGATGCGCCCGCCCATCGTCTGGACGTATTGAGACCACTGCTTGCGGGCGCGTTCGCTGCTGTCGCTGCTGTAATCGACGCGACGGTCTTTGTTGCGGTCTTCCCAGACCACTTGCCAGCAGCCTTTGCTCATGGCTAGACCTCGGTGATCGTGATCTTGTAGATCGCTTCGACCAGGGCCTTCTTGATGAGGTATTCCTTGGTGTGGGCGCCCTTGGCGTCCTCCACATGGAGGCCGTCGTCGGCGGTGTAGCGGAAGTCGGCCCGGTAATGGAGCGGCCGGCGGCCACGGGTGCCGGGCGGCGAGAGGTAGACGGGCTGGCCGTCGATCAGGATGTCGTAGCGCGGCTGAAGCTCCAGGTCGCGGATCAGACCGGCCTTCTGCATCAGCTTCAGGTGCAGGTAGCGGTCGCGCTCGTGCGCGGAGGGGAAGCGGTGCCCGTCGCACTCGACGGGCTTCGCCTTGCGCCCGGCGGCGCGGCCGGAGACGATCTTACGCCGGAACGGAGCCATAATGGGCCTCCAGCAAAGCGTCCACCTCGGGCAGCAATTCGTCGGGAACGAGGCGCAGGGAGCCGCCGAGAACGTCGCCCCAGCAGCACAGCATGAAGGCGTTGGGCGTGCGCATCAGGGCCTCGTACTTGCCGACCAGAGCATCGGTCACGCCAAGCAAATCCTCGACCTCGTTCTGTGTGAGGCCGCGATCCTTGCGCAAGCGGACGAACTGGTTCTTCAAGTCCTGCTGCCAGTGGTCCTTCCAGTTGCGACCGCTTTTCATTTCGCGAATGGCACGCTGCACGCGAAAAACGGTCGTGGGATTGGGTCGGCAAACACCCCGCGCGTGATAGCGAAAGGTTTGCTCGGTCAGGCCAGCCGCGAGATAGGCGCTGAGCAAGCTGACGCCCTTGTCGCGTGCCCTTTGATTTAGGTCTGCGAACTTCATGACTGAAATGCTGCGCCAGAGAACGAAGAATTGAAAAGTTATCTTTTGGATTATGTCAGGCTTCACAAGCTTTTAGTTCGTTAATTCTTGTTAACGAAAAATAGCGGCGCCCAGCGGGATTACGCGCGGCGTTGCTTCGTCTTGGGCGCCGTGGAAGAACAAAACGGGCATGTAACCCCTTAGATTGCAAAGGGTTGGGCGTTCGCGTGCTGTGCGCGCGAACATGGTCTGTTCTGTTAATTTGAGGTTAATGGCGCGCGGGCCGGCGAGTGCTCGGCTGAATGGTCTACCTCTTCAAGCGAACGGACCACATCCATTCTCTCTTCGTACTCGATCCGGTCTCCGGCGGAGCCGGCCCAGGCGTGGGCGGCGCGCAGCACCCAGCCGTCGTCAAAGTCGGGGTCGGGTTGCGTTGGTCTCACCTCCTTTCACAGTTCGTCCTTGATGGCCTCCACCGTCTGGTCCGGTTCCAGGCCGTCGTCGAACCAGTCGCGGTAGGGCATGTCGGGGAGGTCGAAGATGCCGAAGCCGGCGGCCTGTTCGACGTGGGTGTTGACGCGCTTCAGCCAGTCGCGGAAAGGCGCGTCGGCGGGGTCTCGACCGACGTATTCGAGGATGTCCTGGTCGATGCACATGGTTACGGCTCCACGCCCATGCCGTGCAGGGTGTTGCGGCGCTCGTCGCGCCGGTCGGTGATGAGGCGCAGCGCGCAGGCGATCAGCGTCATCACGTCGTCGTGGCTCTCCAGCGTCACCTTGCGGGTGTTGCCAAGCTCATCGACGTAGAAGAAGCCGGCGGCGCCGCTCACGTCGATGTTGGCGGCGCGCTCCTTGAAGGTGAGCAGCTTTCCCAACTCTCCGGTCATCGCGTCCAGTTCGTCGAGCAGGGTGACGGCTCTGTCGAGATCGTCGCGGGTCATGACAGCCTCCAGGTGATGAATGCGGCGAGGATGGCGGCGGCGGCGATGATTCCCGGCGCCAGGATCAGCGATCCGGCGGGGCCGATGGCCGAGCCCGCCCAGGCGAACATCAGGGTCAGCGAGAAGACGAAGGCGAGGGTGAACAGGCCGGCGGCCTTCAGCACGCCGGCCGCGGTGATCCGCGGCAGCTTGAGGGGATCGGGCGCCACCTCATCCCAGGTCCGCGTGCGCAGGTTCAGCGTGCGGTAGCCGCACTGGCGGCGGATCAGCCAGATGAAGCCGGAGAAGAACAGGCCGGCGATGATGGCGACGGTCATGCCGGCGAAGGTGCCGTGGAACAGCAGGGCCAGCAGCAGCATGACGGCGATGTCCACGGTGGCGCCGTAGCCGAACACGGTGCGCGCCCCGATGCGGAAGATCAGGGCGACCAGACTGAGGGCGACCAGGAAGCCCAGCACGACGAGCGCGCCCATGGCTACCTCCGTCTGCGATGGTGCTTGTTGTCGTGGATGTCGGCGGCGTAGCTCAGCCGCGTGCCGGCGAAGTGGTTCTCGTCCTGCGCGTCGTGGATGTCCTCGACTTTGGCGTAGGCGGCACGGTCGTAGCGGCGCGGGTTGTAGATGTGCCAGGAGGCGCCGATGGTGTGCGCGTTGGCGCGGCGCACCGGCACCAGCATGGCGAGGAAGCGGTGGAGCATCACTCACCTCCCGGTGAACACGCATTTCCAGAATTGGAAGAGGACGGGCAGGAAGCCGGCCTTGGCGAGTTGCGCCATGTTGCCGAGCCAGAGCACGAACAGGACGCCGCCGACGACCTGCATCAGCGGGCCAAGGGCACCGGACAGCAGCACGATCTGGAGGCTCCAG
>JAEZPL010000342.1 GCA_023413605.1 Pseudomonadota bacterium | reverse complement strand
AAGCGGGGGAGGGTTAGGGAGGGGGCCGGCTACCGCGCCCCGGCCTCCCCCACGACCTTGCGCAGATGGTGGGCGGACACCGGCTTGTGCAGGATGCTGAAGCCGCTGCGCTGGGCTTCGACGATGCGTTCGGGGGCGGTGTCGCCGGTCAGGATGATGCTGGGGATGGAGGCGTTGCAGTGCGCGTGGATGGCGCGCAGCGCCTCCGGTCCGGTCTTGCCGTGGCGCAGGCGGTAGTCGGCCAGGACCACGTCCGGCCGGCGCCCGGACTTCTGGAGCAGGGCGATGGCCTCCTCCTCCGCGCTGGCGGCCAGGACCTCGTAGCCCCAGCCTTCCAGCATGGCCCGCAGCCCCATCAGGATGATCACCTCGTCGTCGATCACCAGCACCAGCTGCCGGTTTTCGGCATCGCTGACGCCGCTGGGCGGCGGGGCCGTCACGACGGCGCGCGGCGCTTCCGCACGCGGCATCCGGATCGCGAAGGCCGAACCGCGGCCGGGTACGGAGCGCAGCGACACCGTGTGCCCCAGCAGCGAACAGAGCCGCCGCACGATGGCAAGGCCGAGGCCGAGGCCGCGCTCGCGGTCGCGCTCCGGGTTGCCGATCTGGGTGAACTCCTCGAAGATTTCCTCCTGCCGCTCCGGCGGGATGCCGATGCCGCTGTCGCAGACGACGATCTGCACCTGCCCGCCCGACCGCCGCGCGCCCAGCATGACCCGGCCCCGGCGCGTGTAGCGCAGCGCGTTGTCCAGCAGGTTGCGCACGATGCGCTCCAGCAGCATGGGGTCGCTGCGGGCGTGCAGCGAGGTCGCGACCACGCGCAGCGTCAGCCCCTTGCGGGCGGCCTGCAACTGGTATTCGGCGGCCAGACGATCGAAGACCGGCTGCAACGCCACGGCGGTCGAGGCCGGCTCCACCACCCCGGCGTCGAGCTTGGAAATGTCCAGCAGCCCGTCGAGCAGCCGCTTCAACGCCTCCAGCGCCTGCTGCATGGCCTGCATGGTGGTGTGGCCGGGATGGTTGCGGATCTGGTCGGACAGGGCGGTGGCGAAGAAGAACAGCGACTGCACGGGCTGGCGCAGGTCGTGGCTCGCCGCCGCCAGGAAACGCGACTTCGCCTGGTTCGCGCGCTCCGCCTGCTCCTTGGCGTGGCGCAGGGCGGATTCGCTGCGCTTTCGTTCGGTGATGTCGCGCAGGATGGCGGTGAAGAAGTGGTCGTTGCCGTCCTGCCATTCGGACAGCGCCATCTCCAGCGGGACCGGAAGCCCATCGCGGCGCAGCCCCTCCACCTCGCGGCCGGCGTCGATGATGTGCGGCTCGTCCTCCGACGCCGGGGGATGGCCGGCGGCCCGCGCGACCTCGCCAAGCCCGGCGGGGAGAAGCGCACGGATGTTGCGCCCGACGATCTCGCGGGGGGAGACGCCGAACATCCGCTCCGCGCCGCGGTTGAAGGACCGGATCGTGCCGTCGCCGCCGATCAGGATGATGGCGTCGGCGGCGGTGTCCAGCACGGCGCGGTGTTGCTCCACCGCCTGCTTGATGGCGCGCTCGTCGCGCTTGCGGCCGGTCACGTCCTGGGCATAGACGGCCAGCCGGTCGCAGGTCGGGAAGATGCGCAGGGCGTGCCATTCGTCCCGGCTGCCGAACCACAGTTCGAACTCCGTGGGTTCGTTCCGGTCCAGGGTGCGGCGGAACCGTTCCTCGAACAGGTCGGCGGCGTGGCCGGGCAGCGCCTCGACGAAGCGGGACCCGGGCAGCACCGCCCCATCGCCGAACAGCGCGGCGGCCCGCCCGTTGGCGAAGGTGATCCGTCCGTCGTGGTCCAGTTCCACAACCGCGTCGGTGGAGCTGGCGAGGATGGCGGCCATGCGCCGTTCCGCGGCGTGGGCCTCCTCCCGCTCGCGCTCGCGGGCCTGCAACGCCTCCGCCATGGCGTCGAAGGCGTGGGCGAGGCCGCTGATCTCCGACCCGTCGGGCATCAGCCCCATCCGGGCGCCGTGGTCGCCCGCACGCCAGCGCTCGACCACCCGTTGCAGGCGGGCCACCGGGCGCAGCACGAACGCCCGCGCGCCGAACCACGCGGCCAGCAAGGCCAGCCCGACCGCGAGCGTCAGCAGAATCGCCCCGCGACGCGCCGCCATGATCGTGCCCTGGAGCGCCGCATCCCGGTCGAGGCCGACGGCGAGGAACAGGTCCCTGGGCGTGTCCTGCACGGGCGCATAGGCCAGGATGCGCTTCTCGCCGTCCAGCCCCGGCAGTTCCGTGATGCCGGACGAGGGTCCACGCGCCAGCATCATCAGCGAGGGCGGCAAGGGCTGCCCGACCCGAACATCCATGCCAATCCCGTCGCCATCGGAGCCGTCCGGAAAGCGGCCCAGAAGGACGCCGTTGCGGTCGGCCAGCAACAGGCTGGCGTGCGGCGGCAGCGGCTTGCGGGCCAGATATTCCTTGACCCAGTCGAGATCGAGCGACAGCCCCACCGCGCCGGCCAGCCGGCCGGTCGCGTCCGCATAGGGCACGCCGAACGGCAGCACCGGCCGGTCGTCGGCCCGCCGGACCACATACTCGCCAACGGAAAAATTCTGTCCGAACAGGGCCATCCGGACGTGCGGGCGGTCGGCGAGGTTCATCCCGACCAGCCCCGCATCCGCGGCGCAGCGGACGACGCCGCTGGAGTCGGTCAGGATCAGCC
>JAEZPL010000305.1 GCA_023413605.1 Pseudomonadota bacterium | reverse complement strand
GGGCCGTACGGCGACCACACCGGCTATTACAACTCGGTCGAGCCCTTCCCGGTCTTCACCGTCACGGCGATGACCATGCGGCGCACCCCGATCTACCTGTCCACCTTCACCGGCCGCCCGCCCGACGAGCCCTCCGTCCTGGGCGAGGCGCTGAACGAGGTGTTCATCCCCCTGCTGACGCAGCAGTTTCCGGAAATCGTGGACTTCTGGCTGCCGCCGGAGGGCTGCTCCTACCGCATCGCGGTGGTCAGCATGAAGAAGGCCTATCCGGGCCACGCCAAGCGCGTGATGATGGGCGTCTGGTCCTTCCTGCGCCAGTTCATGTACACGAAGTGGGTGATCGTCGTGGACGACGACATCGACGCGCGGAATTGGAAGGACGTGATGTGGGCGATGAGCACCCGCATGGATCCGGCCCGCGACATCACGGTGATCGAGGGCACGCCGATCGACTATCTGGATTTCGCCAGCCCCGAATCGGGCCTGGGCGGCAAGGTCGGGCTGGATGCCACAAACAAATGGCCACCGGAGACCAAGCGCGAATGGGGCCAGAAGATCCGCATGGACCAGGGCGTGGTGGACGAGGTCTCCCGCAAATGGGCGTCCTACGGCCTGCCGGGCAGCGGGCAACCGATCTGGAAGTAGGCCCGGGTGGAAAGGGGCCGATCTGGAAACAGTCCGGCCCGAACCCACCTGATTGCGGAGGCCCGCCCATCGCCACCGGAGGTCCTCCATGCCCCGTGAAGCCGCCAAGCCGCTCAGCACCGTCCGCCTGAACTTCCGCCCCGGCAGCACGACCGCCGAGGACCTGTCGGTGGTGGAGCGGATGGACAACGTGCTGTTCGCCGCGGCGGACGAAGGGGCGGAACTGGTGCGGCTGGTGGCGCAGGACGGCGGCACCGCCTATCGTGAAGACGCCGCCTTCCCGCTCTCCGACTTCTTCGACCTGCCCGCAAAATCCGGTGAATCGGACGAGGCGGACATCGAAGGCATGGCCATCGCCAAGGACTGGCTGTGGGTCGTCGGCTCGCACAGCCTGGCGCGGAAGAAGCCCCGGAAGAAGGATGCCCCCGCCGCGGCCCTGGCCCGCCTGGAGAAGGTGCGGCGTGATCCCAACCGCTTCCTGCTGGGCCGCATCCCCTTGGGCACGGACGCGAACGGCCGGCCCACCCCGATGCAGACGAACCGCGGGCATACGGCGCGCTGCCTGCGGTTCACAGACGACGGTTCCGCCCTGACCAGAGCCTTGAGGGACGACGAACAGTTCGCCCGCTTCCTCGACATTCCCGCCAAGGAGAACGGCTTCGACATCGAGGGGCTGGCCGCCTGGGGCGACCGGCTGTTCCTCGGCCTGCGCGGTCCGGTGCTGCGCGGTTGGGCCTGCATCCTGGAACTCGCCGTCGAGGAGGATCCCGACGATCCCGGCCTCCTGAAACTGCTGCCCATCGGCCCCGACGACGCCAAATTCCGCAAGCATTTCTGCGATCTGGACGGGCTCGGCATCCGGGAACTGACCTTCGATGGGGAGGATCTGCTGATCCTCGCCGGACCGACCATGGACCTGGACGGACCGGTCACCCTGTGGCGCTGGACCGGTGCCCAGGGCGTCACGGACGAGAGCATCCTGCGCGGTGATCCGCTGGTCCGCCTGCTCGACCTGCCCTACGGCGACGGCACCGACCACGCGGAGGGCATCGCCCGTGTTCCCCGAGCCGGTGCAGCCCCGGCCCTGATGGTCGTCTACGACAGCCCGGACCCGGGCCGCCAAAACGGCACCAGCGTGGACGCCGATCTGTTCGCCCTGCCGTCCCGCTACGACCCGGCGAATTCCTTCCTCGCGTGACGCTGCATTCATCCCCCACCCTCGCCCAGCGGGACTGAGTGCGGGGAAGCGTTTGTCGCAACACGAGCAACAATCCATATCCAACATCGCTGATTATCGCGCTCGGCGATACGGCTATTCTTGCCCTCAGACGACACACGGCCCCGCACGCGGGCCTCACTCTCTGGGACAAGGAAACAACGCCATGATCGACAACCGCACCGCCCCCTACGCCGCCTTTCTGCTGCGCGTCAGCCTGGGCCTTCTGTTCATCGCCCACGGCCTTGTGTTGAAGGTGCTGACCTTCGGCGTCGCGGGCACGGTCGGCTACTTCGAAAGCCTCGGCTATCCCGGCTTCTTCGCGTACCTCGTGATCCTGGGCGAGATCGGCGGCGGCCTGCTGCTGGTGGCCGGCGTCTTCACCCGTTGGATTTCACTGGCCCTTCTGCCGATCATGCTCGGCGCCACGCTGCAGCACATCGGCAACGGCTGGGTCTTCTCCGCGTCCGGCGGCGGTTGGGAATTCCCGGTGTTCTGGACCGTCCTGCTGCCCATCCAGGCCCTGCTGGGCGACGGCGCCTTCGCCCTGAAGCTGCCGGTGGCCGGGCGCGCGGTCCAGGGTCGGCTGGCATAACGCCGGTTTCCGCCCGGATGAGGAAGCGGGCCAGAGGCGATATGCCCCTTCCTCTTCTGCCCGGCGCTCCCATTTGCTAGACAGGCCGGAGACCCAGCGGAGACCGTAATGCCCGTTTCGACCACTTCTCAGTCCACCCAGCAGAACGGCGTTCTGAACCTGCTGGAAGACCTGATCCGCAAGGCGAAAGGCGCCGGGGCCGACGCCGCCGACGCCGTCCTGTTCGACAGTGCCTCGGTCTCGCTCAGCCAGCGTTTCGGCAAGACGGAGAAGCTGGAGCGGTCCGAATCGGGCGACCTTGGCCTGCGCGTCTTCATCGGCAAGCGGCAGGCCATCGTTTCCTCCACCGACCGCAGCGCCAAGGCGCTGGACGAACTGGTGGAGCGCGCCGTCGCCATGGCGCGCGTGGTGCCGGAAGACCCCTTCACCGGCCTCGCCGACCCCGACCAGCTGGCGCGCGACTTCCCCGACCTCGACGTGCTCGACACGTCCGAGCCGTCCGCCGAGACGCTGATCGAACGCGCCCGCGTCGCCGAGGAAACCGCCCTGGCCGTCGAGGGCGTCACCAACTCCGAAGGCGCCGACGCGAGCTGGAGCCGCTCCACCGTCGCCATCGCCGCCTCCAACGGCTTTGCCGGCACCTACGGCGTGTCGCGTCAGTCCCTGTCGGTTTCCGTGCTCGCCGGGACGGGCACGGGGATGGAGCGCGACTACGACTATGACAGCAAGGTCTACGGCGCCGATCTTCGCGACGCCGCCTCGATCGGCCGCGAGGCCGGAGAGCGCGCGGTGCGCCGCCTGAACCCGCGCCGGGTCAAAAGCTGCAAAGTGCCCGTGGTGTTCGACCCGCGCGTCTCGCGCGGCATTCTCGGCCATCTGACCGGCGCCATCAGCGGGCCGAGCATCGCGCGCGGCACCAGCTTCCTGAAGGACAGGATGGGCCAGCAGATCTTCGCCGCGGGCATCACCATCGTGGACGACCCGCATGTGAAGCGCGGCCTGCGCTCACGCCCCTTCGACGCGGAGGGCATCGCCACCAGCCGCCGCAACATCATCGAGGAAGGGCGGCTGACCACCTGGCTGCTCGACCTCCGCTCCGCCCGGCAGCTCGGCCTGTCCACCACCGGCCACGCCGCGCGCGGCACCTCCGGCCCGCCGGGCCCGGCGCCGGCCAACGTCTACATGGCCGCCGGCACCAAGAGCCGCGACGACCTGCTGGCCGAGATCAAGGATGGCTTCTACGTCACCGAACTGATGGGCATGGGCGTCAACGGCGTGACCGGCGACTACAGCCGCGGCGCCGCCGGCTTCTGGATCGAGAACGGCAAGCTCGCCTACCCGGTCAACGAGCTGACCATCGCCGGCAACCTGAAGGACATGTTCCTGAACATGGAGCCGGCGAGCGACCTGGAACTGCGCTTCGGCATGGACGCCCCGACCGTCCGCATCGACGGCCTGACCATCGCGGGCCTGTAAGCATCACGTCGAAATGAGGCGCCTTCGGGCGCCTCACACAGACCTGCCTGCTAATCGACGAATCTTGTCGTTTAGTGGGAGCGAAAAGTCTCCCGACCTCCGCGCATAGTTTCTGCGCAAACGGGGTGGCGGAATGGCCACCGCCCCCGCCGCACAACGGAGGGTACGAGGATGAAGAGATCCTCACTCTCCTGATCCTTGTCTTGGAGGTTCTCAAGCGTCTGCTTGAACTCCTCGGCTAAGATCGGGCTCGGAGGATGGGGTGGCAGCCCCGTCCTCCTTGCCGAATAATGGGATCGCCGCCATCCCCTGCCAATCCGGGTGCTCTTTTACCGCACCACGTTGCGGACGATGTCGGCGATGGTCCCGTGCACGGCGTCCGCGGTCACGCCGCGCGGATGTTCTGGAGAAAAGCGTCCACGCTCCGGCGCAGGCCATCGGCCTGACGGTGCAGGCTGTCGGCGGCGCCCAGCACCTCCTCCGCGATGCTGCCGGTGTCGGACGCGGCGCCGACCACGCCCTGGATGGTCGTGCTGACGCTGGACGTGCCGCCCGCCGCCTGCTGGGCGTTGCGCGCGATCTCCTGCGTCGCGGCGGCCTGCTGCTCGACCGCGGTGGCGACCGTCGTGGTGATTTCGTTGATGCGCGTGATGGTCGCCCCGATGCCCCGGATGGCCTCGGCGGAGCCGCGCGCCGCGTCCTGCATCCCGGCGATCTGAGCGGATATGTCCTCGGTCGCCTTGGCCGTCTGGCTGGCGAGGTTCTTCACCTCGCTGGCGACCACCGCGAAGCCCTTTCCGGCCTCGCCCGCCCGCGCCGCCTCGATCGTGGCGTTCAGGGCCAGCAGATTGGTCTGCGACGCGATGTTGGTGATCAGCTTCAGCACGTCGCCGATCTTCTGCGCCGCCTCGATCAACCCATGGACCGCGGCGTTGGTGCGGTCCGCCTCCGCCACCGCCAACCGGGCGATCTCCGAGGACTGGACGACGTGGCGGCTGATCTCCCCGATGGAGGCCGTCAACTGCTCCGACGCCGCCGCGACGGTCTGCACGTTGGCCGAGGCCTGCCCCGCGGCCGACGCCACCTCCAGCGACTGACGGTTGGTGGCCGAGGATATGCGCAACATGCGCTGGGCGTGGCCCTTCATCTCGTCCGACGCCGCCACCGTGTTGTCCACGACGGTGCGGACG
>JAEZPL010000288.1 GCA_023413605.1 Pseudomonadota bacterium | reverse complement strand
GTCCAGGGAGATGAGAGAGGTGGTGAGGAAGGCGGGCATACGGTTGGTGCGCTATTGCGATCTCTCCCCCTCCCCCACCGCAAACTTCATCCCCTCTCCCCTCCGGGGAGAGGGTTAGGGTGAGGGGGCACTCCCTCTCCCCTCCGGGGAGAGGGCCGGGGTGAGGGGGTCCGGCGTTTGCCAAACTTCCCAGTCCCCCGCCCCCTCACCCGGCGCCTTGAGGCGCTACCCTCTCCCCAGGGGGGCGAGGGGACAATCGCGCCGGCCCCAGCAACGCCGGCAGCACGAACACTGTTGTCGCCAGCGTGCAAGCCAGCGCGATGGTCAGCAGCAGCCCCATGCTGGCCGTGCCAGGGTGGTTGGACAGGGCCAGTGTCCCGAAGGCGGCGGCGGTGGTCAGGGCGCTGAAGAGCACCGCCCGCGCCGTGGGGGAGGCCAGCGGGTCGCTCTGCCCCGCCCGCCAGTTCACGACGAAGTAAATGTTGAAGGCCACGCCGATGCCCAGCAGCAACGGCAGGGCGATGATGTTGGCGTAGTTCAGCGGCAGGCCGATGACCACGCACACGGCCATGGTCAGCAGCAACGCCAGCAGCAGCGGCGCCACCACCAGCACCACGTCCAGTACCCGGCGCAGCACCAGCGCCAGCAGCGCCGTGACCGCGATCAGCGCGAAGACGGCGGCGCGCAGGAAGGCGGTGCTGATGGTGCGGCCCGATTCCTGAATGGTCACCGCGACGCCGGTCGCCTGCGGCGCCACCGCGCGCACGGCGTCCACGAAGCGGACCACGGTCGCGTTGTCGTGACTGTCGCCGGCCGGGAAGACCGACACCCGCGTCCGCCCGTCGGGGGCGACGTAGTCGCGGACCAGATCGGACGGCAAATTGTCGAGCGTCACCGGCGGGGCGTCCAGCATGGTGGCGATGCCGGCCAGCCGGTCCTTCAGGCCGGTGGTCAGGGCCGCCGATGCCCGCTGGACGGTGGCGTCGTCGGCCTTGCTCAGCCGCGCCAACGGTTCGGCCCGGCCCGCGGCGCCGAGGCGCGAGAGGCGCGCCGCCACCTCCGCCGCTGCACGCCGGATGTCGTCGTTGGAGGGCGGCGGCTCCGAACCCGCCATGGCGAGCGTCGGGCCGATGAACTGCGCCGCGTCGGCCAGCAGGGCGAGCTTGGCCGCCTGATTCTCCGGCACGAAGCCGTTGATGCTGATGACCTCCGCCACCTCCGGCAGCTTGGACAGTTGGTCGGCCAGCGCCGCCGCATCGGGGACGGAGGGGACCACGATCTCGATGGAAAAGGGCGAGGTGCGCGGGCTGTCCATCAGGTCGCGCATGGTCGCCATGGATTCCGTGTTCGGATTTTGGAGGTTCAGCGGGTTGAAGTCGAAATGCAGCCGCGGCAGCAGCGCCAGCGAGCCGAGCGCCACCAGCCCCGCCACCGCCAGCACCGCGCGCCGGTGGCGCAGCAGGGCGCGGTCCAGCCGGGCGGCGGGGGCGAAGCCCACCGGTTCCGGCTCCGCCGCCGGGTGCATCAGGGTCAGCAGGGCGGGCAGCAGCGTCAGGTTCAGCACCACCGCGATCACCATGCCCGCCCCGGCGATCAGGCCGAGTTGCGACACGCCCACATAGGCGGTCGGCACGAAGGCCAGGAAACCCGCCGCCGTGGTCGCCGCCGCCAGCAGCAGCGGCCGCCCGACCTCCCGCCCAGTGGCCCGCATGGCGGCGTCGGGTTCGCTGATTTTGTAACGCTTCGCTCTGTATCGAACGCAAACCTGAATGCCGAAATCCACGGCCATGCCGATGAACATCACGGCAAACGCGACGGAGATCGGGTTCAGCGTGCCCACGGTCAGCGCGGCGAAGCCTGCGGTGGCGACCAGCCCGACCACCAGCGTCACCATGATCGGCACGATCAGCTTCGGCGACCGCAGGGCCAGGAACAGGATGACCAGCACCAGCACGGCCGACAGGCCCAGCGAGACGCCGGCCCCCTGCGACACCGTTGCAAACTCTTCGTCGTTCAGCGCGACGGAGCCGGTGATGCGCACCCGCAAGCCGTGGCCCGGCGTCAGCCCCAGATCGCGGACGGTGTCGCGGATGAAGCGGGTGGGCTTGGCCGCCGCCCGCAACTCGTTGAAGTCCAGCACCGGCTGGACGATCACGAAGCGGCGCAGTTCCTCCGGCGCCGGGTGGCGGCCGGTCAGCAGGGTGGACCAGGACACCGGCTCATTGCTGCCCTCAAGCGCCGCCTGGACGGCGCCCCCCACCGCGTCGAGTGGGGCGGCGATCTGCCCCATGGTGGTCTGACCGCGCTCCACCCCCTCCAGCATGCGGTCGAGCACGCCGAACAGGCCACGCGCGCTGGGGACGGCGGCCAGCACGCCGATCAGCGGCTGAGCCTCGATCAGCCGCTCGGACAGGCCGCGGATCTCGTCGGTCGGAAGGAACAGGATGCCGTTGCGCTCGAAAAAGGGGCCGGAACCGGGCATCCGCACGGTCTTGAACAGGTCCGGCCGGGTCCTCAGCCGCTCCGCGATGGCCGTGGCGGCGCGGTCGGCAAGGTCGGGGGTCCGGCCGTCCACGACGACGGCCAGCAGGTCGACTTCTTGCGGGAACAGGCGGTCGAACTCCAGCTCCCGCTGCTTCCAGGACAGGTCGGCGGAAATCAGCTTGGTGACGTCCGTGTCCATGGCCAGCCGGTGCGAGGCCACCCAGCCCAGCGCCCCGGTCGCGGCCAGCGCCAGCAACAGCACGGCCCAGGCGTGCCGGATGCAGAAACCGACGATGCGCTCGACCAACGCGTCGATCATCGCCCGCTCACGTCTCGCGGTAGCCGAGCAGGACCAGCCCGACGAGCATGAAGCACACCGGCCAGACGAGGCCCGGCAGGCGCCGGTCGCCCTCCGGCAGGCGGATTTCCAGCCAGCGCGCCCAGGCGGCGGCGATGCCGAACAGGGCCAGCGGCGTGTGGGTGATCTCGACCAGCAGTTCCTCCCGCAGGTTGGCGAGCGCGTGGGCGTGGGTCAGCAGCAGCCCGCCCCCCACAGCCGTCAACAGCGGAAAGACCAAGGCCATCCACCCGGCTTTCAGCCTTCCCGTGCGCACGCCCCATTCGAAGGCGGCGAAGCCGGCGACCAGAAGCACCATCAGCCGGTGCTGAACCACCTCCGGGTCGCGGAAGCTTTCGAAGAAGCCGATGTCGCCCAGCGGCCAGCCCTCCGGATCGGCGCGCACCAGAAGGAAGACGGCGAGCGCCAGGAACAGCAGCGGCCAATGGCGCGCGATGGGAACGCGCCCGGTCTTCTCCAGCAGGGCGGCCACGCCGATGGCCAGCACGATCAGCCCGGCCCAATGGTGGTTGTATTCCGACCAGGCGATGTCCGCCGCGTTGCGCGGCGGCGGTGCGCCCGCGCCGGGGACGAAGGCGCGGGGCGGCTCGTCCTGGGGCACGGCTTCGGATTCCAGCCTGGCTTGCAGGGTGGGGATGGCGAGGCTGCCATGATCCGGCGTGGTCATGGCAGGCCAGCGCGGCTCCATCCGCTCGGCGATCTCGCGCAGGGTGACGCGATTGTCCGGCAGGTCGATGGAGGGCGGCAGCGAGGTGAGGGAGGCCGCGGCGAACAGAACGGTGAAGCCGATGCCGATCTCCGCCTCCGCGAAACGGCGCATCCGCAGGGCCGGGGCGGCACACCGGCCACCCGATCCTCTCACCGCCCGCTCGATAATGCGGAAGTTCATCGCGCCGAAGCCCAGCAGCATGGCGAACAGCAGCACCTTGGCCGACAGCATCACGCCGTAGGCCGTGCCCCACAGGCCACCCCAGTCGCCGACGAAGACCAGCGCCAGCCCGATGCCGCCGGCCAGCAGCGCGGCGACCGAGGCGACCGCCATCATGGAATAGCGCCGCCCGATCCGCGCCCAGCCGGGCCGCACGCCGACCAGCGCCAGCGCGCCGACCAGATAAGGCAAGCCGCCGATCCACACCGCGGCCCCGATCATGTGCAGGGCGGTCAGCGCCAGCAGCAGCCCGCGCTCCTCCGGCCGGGCGGCGGCGTGGCTGGTCGCCCCCAGCGTCCCGAGCAGCAGGACCGACAGCAGCGCAAGCGGCCACTTCGCCCGCCACCC
>JAEZPL010000287.1 GCA_023413605.1 Pseudomonadota bacterium | reverse complement strand
CCTTCTACGCCGACATCATGGGGCTGTTCGGCGGGGCGGTGATGAGCTACGCGACGCTGGACATCACCTTCGGGCAGTTCATCCGGCAGCTTCACAGTGCCGTTTCCCTGCCGCATTTCCTGGTCGGGCTGGTCAAGGCGCCGGTCTTCGCGCTCGTCATCGCCATGGTCGGCTGCTACGAGGGGCTGAAGGTCTCCGGCAGCGCCGAAAGCGTCGGGACGCTGACGACGAAGTCGGTCGTCGAGTCCATTTTTCTGGTCATCGTGCTCGACGCCGTGTTCTCCGTCCTGTTCTCCTTCCTGAGGCTGTGAGGGCACGTGGAGCCGCAAGACATTTCCCAGACCGACGTGCCGCAGGCCGGCCAGAACGACGTGGTCATCCGCGTGCGCGGGCTCGTCACGCGATTCGGCCGTCAGGTGATCCACGACGGTCTCGACCTCGACGTGATGAAGGGGGAGGTGCTGGGCGTGGTCGGCGGCTCCGGCACCGGAAAATCGGTCCTGCTGAAGGAAATCATCGGCCTGATCCACCCCGCCGAGGGAACCATCGAGCTGCTGGGGCACGACACCGCCGGCCTGACCGAGGCGGAGCGCGTGGCGCTCCAGTCGCGCACCGGCGTGCTGTTCCAGAATGGGGCGCTGTTCAGCTCCATGACCGTGGCCGAGAACGTCATGTTTCCGCTCAAGGAGCACAGCGACCTGCCCGCCGACCTTGCGGCGGAGATCGCCCGCATCAAGATCGCCATGTCCGGCCTGGCCTCCAACGCCGGCGCCAAGTTCCCGTCGGAACTTTCGGGTGGCATGATCAAGCGCGCCGGGTTGGCCCGCGCCCTTGCGATGGACCCCGAGATCCTGTTCCTGGACGAACCGACCGCCGGCCTCGACCCCATCGGGGCGGAGGCCTTCGACCAGCTGATCCAGAACCTTCAGCGCAGCCTGGGGCTGACCGTCTTCATGGTCACGCACGACCTGGACAGCCTGACCTCGATCTGCGACCGGATCGCCGTGCTGGTGGACAAGAAGGTCCGCGTCGGCACGCTGGAGCAGTTGCTCCGGGATCCGCACCCCTGGATCCACGAGTATTTCCACGGACCGCGCGGCCGCGCCGCGCGCCATGCGGAGGCTTGACCGAACGCCATGGAAACCCGCGCCAGCTACATCCTGGTGGGCAGCTTCGTGCTGGCACTCCTCGCCGGCCTGTTCGTGTTCACCGTCTGGGTGGCCAAAATCCAGTTGGAGGAGACGCGCCAGCCCTATTACATCTACTTCACCGGATCGGTGACCGGCTTGCAGGAGGGAAGCCCCGTCCGCTACCGCGGCATCCCCGTCGGCACGGTGACCGACATCCGCCTGGATCCCAACGACGTCAGCCGCGTGCGCGTCACGATCGAAGTGCAGGAAGGCACGCCGATCAAGACCGACTCCATCGCGTCGCTGGAAGTCCAGGGCATCACCGGCGGCGCCTATGTGCAGATTTCCGGCGGGACGGAACTGAGCGAACTGCTGCGCACCGCGCACGACAGCGGCATACCGGTCATTCCCTCGCGCCCATCCACCCTGACGGTGTTCGTGGACGCGGCGCCGCAACTGCTGAACCGGACGCTGGAACTGACCAACAGGGTGGCCGACCTGCTTACCCCGCAGAACCAGGCGGCGATCGCCGACATCCTGTCCAACACGCGGGAACTGACCGCCGAGCTGGCGAAGGCCAGCCAGGGGCTGAGCGCCACGATGGAGCAGGCGAACCGCACGCTTCAGGGATTCGAAACGCTGGGGCCGCAGCTTGGCCAGACCATGGAGCAGGCGCAGCGCACCCTGTCCTCGGTTGAGGGGAATGCGAAGACGGTGACCCGCGACTTCCACGACCTGACCGTGTCGCTGGAGAAGACCTCCAACCAGCTGAACGCCATGGTGGCCGAAAACCGTGAATCGGTGCGCGACTTCACGAGCAGCGGGCTGTATGAGGCGACGCTGTTGATCACCCAGTTGCGTGACCTGTCCGGGCAGCTGTCCCGCGTCGTCACGCGGCTGGAGAGCGATCCGTCGAACTTCCTGTTCGGCGGAACCCAGCAGGGAGTGGAGGTGCGCAAACGATGATCGGTTGGTGGAAGAACGCAACCCGGTCGGCGAGGCTTGCCATGGCGGTGCTGCTGCTCGCGGCACCCGCCGGCCTGACCGCCTGCGCGGCTCTGAATCCGACGGCGCCCAGCCTTTACACCCTGACTCCGCGGGCCGTCATCGATCCGGCCCTGCCGCGCGTCGACTGGCAATTGCTGGTGGAGACACCCGTGGCGAACGCCGCCATCGACACGCCGCGCATCACGGTCACGCGCTCGGCCACCTCCATCGACTATTTCGCCGGGGTGTCCTGGGCCGACCGCGCGCCCAACATGATCCAGGGTTTGCTGATTCAGACGTTCGAGGACAGCGGGCGGATCGTATCCGTGGGACGGGACACGGTGGGGCTTCGTTCCGACTTCGTGCTGAAGACCGACCTGCGTGATTTCCAGGCCGAATACGTCACGCCCAACGCGCCGTTTCCAGAGCGCGTGCACATCCGCATGGCGGCAAAGCTGGTCGGCACCCCGCAGCGGACCATCGAGGCCGGGGAAACCTTCGAGGCCTTCGTTCCCGTGCGCGGCCAGGATTTCACCGCCATCGTCAACGCCTTCAACGAGGCGATGGGAGCGGTCGCCGCCGAACTGGTGCAATGGACGTTGGTGAACGGAAACGCCGTCTACCGTGCGGGCGGAGGCCGAAGCCGCTGAGAAGACGCCCGCTGAGAAATTCCCTTGCTAAGCATACGAATCCTCATACGTAATGGAGTCGGGACGAGGGCAGGGGAACGCAGAGCGGAACGTCCGATGATGGAGATTTCGGAGCTTTCCCGTGAGGAACTCGAAGAGATGGCCGAGGCCGCGCGGGAGGTGAGGACCTGCCAACGGGTCTTGGCCAAGACCGGCGACACGGTGATCGGCGAACTCCTGCGTGGCCATGGCACGCTGTTCGAATGGCGCCATTATCCACCGGGCGACGTCTACGACTCAGAATATCACGCCCAGTATTATTATCACTGCCACCCGGAGGACGAGCGGCCGGACGGCGAGCACGGGCATTTCCACACCTTCCTGCGGCCGCTCGGCATGCCGCCGGGCCTGAAGCCTGTGCTGCTGGAGGATTACGAGGAGCCGGAGAACCCGAACGACGCGCTGTCCCACCTTGTCGGGATCGCGATGGACGTGGCGGGGCAGCCGGTGCGGCTGTTCACCACCAACCGCTGGGTCACGGGCGAGACCTGGTACGCGGCCGACGACGTGGTGCGCATGCTCGACGGCTTCGTGGTGGACCATGCCCGGCCGTCCTGGCCGGCCAACCGTTGGATCACCGCCCTGATGCGCCTGTTCCGTCCGCAAATCCGCGCGCTGCTGCGCGAGCGCGACGAGGCCATAAGCCGCTGGGCGGCCCGCCATCCGGACATATACGTCTATGAGGACCGCAAGATGGAGGTCGCCTCGCAGCTCATCATCTCCGTCGAGGAGCAGATCGCGGCGGTGGAACTGGCCCTGCGCAACGCCCGGCGCCGCCGGTCGGCCCTGAACGAGGCGTAAGGCACGGTGTCCTCACCGTGGACTTTGCGTTAAGGAAGGGTCAACGCTTTGATCGGATGATGATCTGAACGATACTGTTCCCACGGATCAACGGGGAACGCGCCGGGGCAGGAAGGGTCAGGGTCCCATGACCGACCAGCTGAGCACCGAACATCTGACGAAGGACGACGTCGCCCGGCTGCTGTCGGACCCGTCCCCGAACAACCGGGCCGAGTTGGCGGTCAAGGTTGCCCAGCAGTTCTCCGGCTCCGCGCTGTCGGACAGCGAGCGGAAGCTGGCCGAGGACATCATCCGTTTCATGGCGCGCGACGCCCTCGTGCGCGTGCGCCAGTCCCTTTCCGAAAACCTGAAGGCCAACCCGTCGCTGCCGCGCGATGTGGCGTTGATGCTCGCCCGCGACGTGGAAGCCGTGGCGATTCCGGTGCTCAGCGTGTCCACCGTGCTGACCGACGCCGACCTTGTGGAGGTCGTGCGCACCGGCACGGACGCCAAGCACACGGCCATCGCCCAGCGCCCGGCCGTGTCGGCCAGCGTCGCCGACGCGCTGATCGAATCCGCGTCCGAGGGGGCGGTCGCGGCCCTGGTCGCCAACGAAGGGGCGGAACTGGGGGAAAAGAGCCTCAGCCGCGTGCTCGACCGCTTCAGCGGCAGCGAGTCGGTGCAGGAACCGCTGGTCCAGCGGTCAAAGCTGCCGATCACCATCGCCGAGCGGCTGGTTGCCGTCGTATCGGAAAAGCTGCGGCAGCATCTGGTGACCAACCACGAACTGCCGCCCCAGGTCGCAGCCGACCTGATCCTGCAAAGCCGGGAACGCGCCACCGTCTCCCTGTTCACGGGGGCCAGCGACGAGGGCGCGTTGGAGCGGCTGGTCGCGCAGCTGTCGCGCACGGGGCGCCTGACCCCGTCGCTGCTGGTGCGGGCGCTGTGCGTGGGCGACGTCGCCTTTTTCGAAACGGCCATGTCGCACCTTGCCAACGTGCCGCTGACCAACGCGCGCCTTCTGATCCACGACGCCGGCCGGCTGGGGCTGAAGTCGATCTACGACAAGGCGAAGCTGCCGTCCGCCCTGCTGCCGGCTTGCCGCATCGTGCTCGACGTGCTGAAGGAAACCCCGTACGACGGCGAGGCGCATGACATCGAACGGCACCGCCGCCGGGTGATCGAGCGGATCCTCACCCAGTACGAGGATCTGGCTGCGGAGGATCTGGACTATCTGCTCGCCAAGCTTGGCGACCTGATGCAGGTCGAGGGTGCCTGAGCGGCCTCAGGCCGCCTTTTCGAACACGTACAGCTTGCCGTTCTCGGGCACGGAGAATTTCGGTCCGCGGTAGCCCTGGCGCAGCAGTTCCTTGCGCAGGAAGAACATGAATCCCGCGTGGCCGACGACCAACGTGTTCTCGCCGCATTGTGGAAGGACATCATAGGCGAAGGTCTTCACGTTCTGAAGAAACGCCGTTTTGGCGTCGCGCTGCGACCGGTGCGACGTCATCCAGGCGATTCGCAGCATCATCTTCCAGAAAGGAAAGGGCATGCGAATGTTCGCGCGGGCGATCGGCTTCAGCGCCGGCTCGCGCAGCATGGGAGTCGGCTCGATCGGTCCGGGAAAGATCGCTTGGGCGGTTTTCAGCGCACGCGGGGAATCGCTGGAGATGCAGCGCGTCCAGCGGATGTCGCCCAGATCGACGCTGCCCAGCCGGATGTCGGCAACGTCGTAGTCGTTTATCCATTGAGCGATCTGTTCCGGAGTCATCCATTGCCGGTTCGGGATTCCGAGGGTGACTTCGAAATGACGAACAAGGCCGATTTTCATTGTTGTCCGTACGGGTTTCTTGTTTGCGCTTCCATTCCTACAGGAAACCGTCAGCTGTGCAACATGGCACCGGCTCACCCTTTGGAGGGATCGGCGGCGGCGCCCATGCCCGATATTGCGCAGCACAGCCCCGCGGCCAAGTTGTCTTGCGCCGTGCGGCGCTGGAGGTTGGTTGGCCTGATACACGCCCGGATTGAGGACGACGCACCGTGCTGGAGACGTACCTTCCCCAACTGGCTGCCCTCGGCCAGGTGGTTCTGATCGATTTGGTCCTGGCGGGCGACAACGCCATCGTCGTCGGGATGGCCGCGGCCGGCGTTGCCCGGGAAAAACGGGCGAAGGTCATCGTCTGGGGCATTTCCGCCGCCGTCCTTCTGCGGATCGTCTTCGCGCTGATCACCACCCACCTTCTGAGCATCATTGGTCTGACCTTTGCCGGCGGGCTGCTGTTGATGTGGGTCTGCTGGAAGCTGTTCCGTGAGCTGCGCGGCCAGAGGGAGGAAGCCATGGCTGCCGCCCTGATGGCGGAGGAGGAGGGCGCCGACGTTGCGGCGACCGCTGCGGCCGACGGCGGGAAGGCGGTGGGCACTGCCGTGTGGGAGGTGATCGTCGCCGATGTGTCCATGTCGCTCGACAACGTGCTGGCGGTGGCGGGGGCCGCGCGGGAGCATCCTTATATTCTGGCGCTCGGCCTGCTGCTGTCGGTCGGCTTGATGGGCGCCGCCGCGAGCGTCATCGCGCGCCTGCTGAATCGCTACCACTGGATTGCCTACGTGGGCTTGGCGGTGATCGCCTATGTGGCGCTGGAGATGATCTGGCGCGGCAGCGTGGAAATCATGGCCGCGGCGGGTCCTTTTTAACGGCCTGACCCTGTCCTGATCCGGTGTGAATGGCGGTCCGGCGTTCCCGGAACCTTCTGCCTTTCGTACGTGTTGCTTGGCGGCAGCTTCAAGAGGGGAGTCGCCGGCATGAACCGAGCCACGGACACATCTGTCAACACGGCTGGCGCCAGTGCGGGGGGCACCGGCGCCCGCACCGCCCCAAGGGCCGATCCCAGCCTCGACCCCAAGGTTGAACCCAGACCCGATCCCAGCATCGATCCCGGCACCGCTGCCGGTCCCGCGCCCGCGCGCGGCCGGCGCGGGCCGGACGAGATCGAGCAGGACATCCACACCATCCGGTCCCGGATGGACGCAGTGCTGGACGAGATCGAATTCCGTCTGTCGCCCGGGCAGGTGTCCGGCGGCGTGATCGAAGTGGTGCGCGACGTGGTCGAAGGCAACCCGTCGCGCGTGGCCCGCGCCATCCGGTCCAACCCGTGGCCCCTGGCGGTGATGGCGGCCGGCGCGCTGTGGTTGGCCTGGAACGTGTCTCGCACGCCGGAAGTTGCGAAGACGGCGCCCGGCAGCCCCGCCGGCTTCGTGTCCGACCAGAACCTCCGCGGTCTGCTGATCGGCCTCGTCACCGCCTGCCACCAGGGCGCGGTGCATTTCCGGCAGGCCGACCTGATCCTCGACGATCCCGGCCTGACGCCCCGGCTGACCCAGGTCGCCACCCAGTTCGACCGCAGCGCCGCGGCGCTGGAGGACGAATTGCGGCGGCGCGGCGGCGCCATCGGCGACGACGAGCCGGTGCATCCGGTCTGGCATGATCTTCACGCCGAACTGGGCGGCGCCCGGTCGCGCGGTGGGGTCCTGTCCGGGCTGGAGCGCGGCGTGGATGGGACGCTGGTGCTGTTCCGCGATGGGCTGCACGAGGAACTGCCGGAGGAACTGCGCGTGGTCATCGGCGCCCATTTCCACGAGATCGAGACGGTGCGCCACCGCGTCGGCGCGTTGCGCGAAGCGGTTGCGTGAAGGAGGCGCCGGCATGCTGGGGTTAAGCCGACGCCACCATTACAAGTACCCGCGGGTCCAGATGGACGGGCGGGGCCGCCGTGCCGAGAAGCCGTCCGACATTCCTGCGCGGGGATGGAAGGACATCCTTTGGCGGACGTGGGAGGAGCAGGGCCGGGACAACATGTCCATCGTCGCGGCGGGCGTGGCCTATTACGCGCTGTTCGCCATCTTCCCGTCCATCGCGGCGCTTGTATCGATCTACGGCCTAGCCTTCGATCCGGCCGGCGTGGACCAGCAGGTGCAGCAGCTTTCCGGGCTGCTTCCGCAGGAGGCGCTGACCGTGCTCGCCGACCAGGCGCACGCCGTCGCGTCGGCCCCGCGGCAGGGGCTGGGATTCGGCGTGGCGTTCGGCTTCCTGCTGACGCTGTGGAGCGCGTCGCGCGGGGTCAGTTCCCTGCTCACGGCGCTGAACATCGCTTATGGCGAGGAGGAGAAGCGCAGCTTCATCAAGCTGGCCCTCATTTCCCTGGGGCTGACCATTGCCGGGCTGTTGTTCCTGATCCTGACGCTGGCCCTGATCGTCGCCGTCCCGGCCGCCATCAATCTTCTGGGCTTGCAGGACACGCCCATCGCCTGGATCGCCAGTCTGGCGCGGTGGCCCATCCTGGCCGGAGCGATCATGATCGTGCTGGCGGTGCTCTACCGTTACGGCCCCGACCGGCGCGAACCGAAGTGGCGGTGGGTCACCTGGGGGTCGGCGATCGCGACGGTCGTGTGGATTCTGGCGTCGGTCGGCTTCTCGATCTACGTCTCCAACTTCGGCAGCTACAACCAGACCTATGGGTCCGTTGGAGCCGGCGTGGTGCTGCTGCTGTGGTTCAACCTGACGTCCTACGTGATCCTGATGGGCGCGGAGCTGAACGCGGAGATCGAACACCAGACCGCCCGCGACACCACGGAGCAGAAGGGGCGCGGCGAGAAGCCGTTGGGGGAACGGGACGCCTACGTCGCGGACACGGTGGGGCGCCGCCGGGCCTGAGCTATTTGGGCTCGCTGCAACGCTGGAGGATGTCGTTCACGGACGACATCTCCTTGTTCGTCAGTCGGTCGTTGATGAAGCCGTTCCACAGGCCGGCGCGTTCGAGGTCGCCGGTCACGCAACGGCAGCGCGCCGTGCACTGCGCGACATCCCCGCCGCTGCTCGCGCAGCTTTCCGTGCAGGAATCAAGGAAGTTCCGGACGTCCGGCGGGTCGACTCCGATTCCCATGGCGGCCAGCGACAGCGCGCCGAACAGCAAGGGCTGGTGGATCAGGTAGATGGCAAGGCTGTGCCGCCCGGCCCAGGCGAAACCACGACCCACCACGGTGCGCGGCCCCAGCGCCTCCTGCGGTCGCCAGAGATGGCCGAACGCGATGCCGAACAGCACGGCCCCGAACCAGGGGAACAGCGGGACATAGTCGTTCGACTCCGGCTCGAACGTCATCAGCCCGATCCAGCGCAGCCAGGGCGCGTCGAACAGCGGTGACGCCACGGTCATGCCCACGACGATCACCGCCGCCCCCAGCAGCAGCAGGACCGGCCAGGGCAGGCGGAGAAAGGCGAGTCCCAGCACGCTTGCCACCGCGATGTGGTGCAGCACGCCGAAGAAGATCGGGCTTTCCGGAAACATGGCGTAGGACACCGCGGACACCGCCGCGGCGGCCAGGACCAGCGTCAGAAGGCGGCGCGCGAAGCGTCGCCGGTCAAGGCTGCGTTCGGTCGCCAGCACCAAGCTGACGCCCACCAGAAGCAGAAAGCTGCCAAGGATCAGCGTCCGTGCGCCCAGCCACAGCGGATCGGTCAGCAGGTCGAACTGCGCCAGCCCCAGGAAGGTCAGATCCCAAGAGGCGTGATAGACGACCATGGCGAGCAGGGCGACACCGCGCGCGATGTCGATGACGCCAAGGCGACGGTTCGCGTCCTTGGCCGGGGCTGCGTGGAAGGAAAGGCGAGGCATGCCGCGTTTCTGCCGGATTCGCGCCGGCCTGTCCACCCACGGCGGCTCCACGGGTATCTCCGGTCAGTACCCGCCGCTCTGCGGTGATGGCGTCAGGGCGGCGTCAGGGGCCGGCGCTTCCGCGTCTCGCGGTGGAGGATGTAGAGGCCGCTCGCCGCAACGACCGAAGCGCCGACCGCCATGTGGGCGGAGGGGACCTCGCTCCACAGCAGCCAACCGAACAGCACGGCCCACAGCAGCGACGCGTAGTTGAAGGGGGCGATGACCGCCGCCGGAGCCAGGGAATAGGCGCGCGTCATCAGCAATTGGGCAGCGCCACCCAGCAGGCCGGTCGCCAGCAGCAGCCCCATGTCGATCAGGGAATGCGGCGTCACCCAGACAAAGGGCAGCGTCAGCGCCATCAGCAGCGTGGTGATGGCCGTGAAGTAGAAGACGATCGTGTTGGGCCGCTCGGTCTTGCTGAGCTGCCGGATGGCGATCATCGCGAAGGACTGGGTGAAGGCCGCGCCCAGGCCCACCAGGGCACCCAGTTGCAGCAGCATGTCGCCGCTGGGCCGCACGATGATCAGAACGCCGATGAAGCCGACCAGCACCGCGCTCCAGCGGTGAATGCCCACCTTCTCGCCCAGGAAAGGGACGGACATTGCGGTCAGGAACAGCGGGGCCGAGAAGTTCAGCGCCACCGCGTCACCCAGCGGCATCAGGTGAAAGGACCAGAAAACCAGCGTCATCGATGTCAGTCCGATGACCGAGCGCCAGACGTGGCCCCAGGGCCGCTCCGTGCGAAGGCTGGCCCGCCAGCCGCCCAGGACCGTGATCGCG
>JAEZPL010000283.1 GCA_023413605.1 Pseudomonadota bacterium | reverse complement strand
GGCCAGCGCCATGAGAAGCGTCAGGATCGGCGGCAGGGTGTAGACCACCGACGCCAGCCCGGCCCCCAGACGGGGCAGCACGAAGAACAGCACCACGTTGGGCAGCGCCGCCGACAGGAAGCCCGATGCGGCGAAGTAGCGCAGATACCGCCCGCCAACCGGAACCGGCGTCCCTTTCGCCCAGGCCATGAGAGCAAGGATGAGCCCGGCCCCGGCCAGCATGGAAAAGGCCCAGGGCAGCGGCGCCACGCCCGCGCCCTGCGCGGACTTGGTCACCGGAAAGATCGCCCCGAGCAGCCCGCCGGTGGACAGCAGGAGCAGCAGTGACTCGACCGAGCGCGACGGGCCGCGCGACGCCGGCTGTGCGATGGGAGGTGCGGACACGGAACAGCAGGCCTTGGCTTCGGGTGGGCGGGGCGGAGAGGATGAAGGAGCCACCCGTGATTGCCAAGACCCGGCGCACACCGCCGCGCAGGTTGGCCCCCAGGAAAAAAGGCCCCACCGAAGCGGGGCCTTGTTTCATAATCCTGAGGGGTAAACCTGAGAGTTGGATGCATCTTCATGCACCCCGGCCCTCAAGAAGACCCCCTCACACTCCCTGCGCGACGATGTGGTCGTAGGCCGGCAGGGTCAGGAAATCGACGAAGTCCTTGCGCTCCACGAGGTCGCGAAGCATCACGGCCGCTTCCTCGTACAGGCCGACCTCGAACACCGCGTCGCCGACGCGGACCTTCCAGGCGGCCAACTCCTCGCCGATGATGGCGTCCACCAGTTCCATGGTGACGGTGCGGCCGTCGCCCAGCGCGGCGGCGTGGTGCACCCACTGCCAGACCTGGGTGCGGCTGATCTCCGCCGTGGCGGCGTCCTCCATCAGGTTGAACAGCGGCACGCAGCCGACACCGCGCAGCCACGCCTCGATGTAGCCGATGGCGACGGCCACATTGTTGCGCAGGCCCTTCTCGGTCTTCGGCCCTTCCGGCACCCGCAGCAGGTCGGCGGCGGAGACCGTCACGTCGGCGCGCTTGCGGTCGATCTGGTTCGGCCGCGGCATGTAGGTGTCGAACACCTCTTGCGCCACGGCGACGAGGCCTGGATGCGCCACCCAGGTGCCGTCATGGCCGTTGGACACCTCCCGCTCCTTGTCCGCGCGGACCTTGGAGAAGGCGGTCTCGTTGGCGGACGGGTCGTCCTTCACGGGGATGTAGGCGGCCATGCCGCCGATGGCCGGAGCCCCGCGCCGGTGGCAGGTCTTGATCGCCAGCAGGCTGTAGGACTGAAGGAAATGCGTCGCCATGGTGACCTCCGCCCGGTCCGGCAGGACGGCGGCGGGATCGTTGCGGAACTTCTTGATGAAGCTGAAGATGTAGTCCCAGCGCCCGCAGTTCAGGCCGGCGGAATGGTCGCGCAGTTCGTAGAGGATCTCGTCCATCTCGAACGCGGCCATGATCGTCTCGATCAGCACCGTCGCCTTGATGGAGCCGTGCGGAATCTTCAGGTAGTCCTCGGCCAGCGTGAACGCCTCGTTCCACAGCCGCGCCTCGAAATGGCTTTCCAGCTTCGGCAGGTAGAAATAGGGGCCGGAGCCGCGCGCCAGCAATTCCTTCGCGTTGTGGAAGACGAACAGGGCGAAGTCGAACAGCGCGCCGGAGACCGGTTCCCCGTCCAGCCGGACGTGCTTTTCCTCCAGGTGCCAGCCGCGCGGACGCACCTTCAGCACCGCGGTCTTGTCGTTCAGCCGGTATTTCTTGCCCGACGACGGGTCATCGAAGCTGATCGTACGGCGCACGGCGTCGCGCAGGTTGATCTGGCCCTCGATCAGGTTGGTCCAGGACGGGCAGTTGGAATCCTCGAAATCCGCCATGAAGACCTTCGCGCCGGAGTTCAGCGCGTTGATGATCATCTTGCGATCGACCGGCCCGGTGATCTCCACCCGGCGGTCCAGCAGGTCGTGCGGCAGCGGCGCGATGGTCCAATCCGCCTCGCGCACCGCGCGGGTTTCCGGCAGAAAGTCGGGCTTCCGGCCCTCGTCCAGCAGCGCCTGCCGCTTGGCCCGCACGTCGAGGAGGCGCAGGCGTTCCGACCCGAAGCGGCCTTCCAGTTCCGCCAGGAAGGCCAGAGCCTCCGGCGTCAGGATGGCATCGAAGCCCGGCTTGATCGGACCCAGGATCTCTAGCCCGGAAATGGTCGTGCCCATGCGTCCCCCCTGTCTCTGCGCGTTGTCCTCGGGCGCGGCCAGCGCAACCCTAATTGGATCAGGGCTATACCACAGGCGGCGGGTGGACCAAAGCCGCATTGGGCCGCATTGGAAGGATCCGTCGCCGCAGGGGCGTGCGCACGCAACTCTATTGCGTACGAACGGTTTTCCGCCGCGCCAGGGGGTGATGCTGGTGCACCACCTGCTTCAGCCGTTCCGACACCACGTGCGTGTAGATCTGCGTGGTGGCGATGTCGGCGTGGCCCAGCATCTTCTGGACGGAGCGCAGGTCGGCGCCGTGGTCCAGCAGGTGGGTGGCGAAGGCGTGGCGCAGGACGTGGGGGCTGACCTTTTCCGGATCGATGTTCGATTCGATGGCCAGCTCCTTCAGCAGCTGGGCGAAGCGCTGGCGGGTCAGGTGGCCGTTGGTGGAGCTGCGCGAGGGGAAGATGAAGGCGACCGGCCCGTTCTCGCGCCCGGCCAGGATGAAGTGCCCGCGCCAGGGCAGATAGGCGGCCAGCGCGGCCCAGGCCGGGTCCGACAGCGGAACCATGCGCTCCTTCCCGCCCTTGCCGCGCACGATCAGGCCGCGGCCGTCGCGCAGGATGGCGGACATGGGCAGGCCGACCAGTTCCGACACGCGCAGGCCGGTGGCGTAGAGCACCTCCAGCAGCGCCACCAGCCGCAGGCCCTCCGGCCCGCCGCGGGTCTGGGCAGCGTCGATCATCCGGCCGACCTCCGCCTCCGTCAGGATCTTGGGCAGCGGGCGGCCCTGCTTGGGGCTGTCGAGCGCCGAGGCCGGGTCGTCGTGGCGGCGGCCTTCCGACACCAGGAAGCGGTAGAACTGGCGCATCGCCGACAGGCGGCGCGCCACGGTACGCGGGGCGGCGGGCTTCTGATCGGCGCCGCCGGCCCGGTGCTGGAACTCCAGATAGGCGCGCAGGTCCTCCGTCCCGGCCTTTTCCAGCGGCAGGCCGCGCTGGGCAAGCCAAAGGCCGAGGTCGGTCAGGTCCCGCTCGTAGGCCATGCGGGTGTTTTCCGCGGCCCCGCGTTCCGCGATCAGCATGTCGAGGAAAGCGTCCACATGCGGCGACGCGCCCACCGGGCGCGGCTTGCAGGGGCGTCCGCGCCGCTTGGGCTGGGCTTTTGTCGCCTGGGCTTTCGCCGTCTGGGCTTTGGTCGGTGCCTTCGGGGCCATGCGCGTCATCCGGCCAGAGCCGCGGCGGCTTCCCGCGCGATGGCGCGGGCGTCGGCGTCCAGGCCCACGGCGCGCAGGCTGGCCACCACGCGGGCCACGACCACGGGCGAGGATGCCGCCGGACCTCCCTCCCCCAGCAGCAGCAGCGCGGCCAGCACCGTTTCCCCGACATGGCCGGCGGCGGAGGCCTCGGCCAGCCTTTCCCACAGGGCGGGGTTCGGGACCATGGGAGTCGTGTTGGGGCTCACGGTGTCGTTTCCATCGGCGGCGCGCAGCCAGGCATCCTCCGGCACGGCGACGCCGACCGCCTGCAACAGGGCGAGCTGGCCGGCGACTCGCGCCCGCGTGGCCGAATCGGCGCCGCGCAAGGCTTCATCCAGCCAGCCGGCGATACCGAGCGCCGTGGCACCCGGCGGCAAGCCGCCCGCGACGACGGACAACGGCCACAGCCGCGCCACCTCGGCGGTCGGACGGCTGCGCAGGGCGAGGTCATGCCAGCGCTTCGCCACGTCGGCGCGGCCCAGCGCGAAATAGAGA
>JAEZPL010000251.1 GCA_023413605.1 Pseudomonadota bacterium | reverse complement strand
GTGTCGAATCTGTCCGACGGCTATCCGTGGGGCATCTGGGTGGCCATCGACGTGGTCATCGGCTCCGCCTTCGGCTGCGCCGGCTACGTCATCGCGCTGCTCTGCTACATCCTGAACAAGGGCGAATACCACCCGATGGTCCGCCCGGCGGTGCTGGCCAGCCTGTTCGGCTACGGCCTCGCCGGTGCCGCGGTGATGGTCGACCTCGGCCGGTACTGGAACTTCTACCACATGCTGCTGCCCTGGTACGCGCAGCCGAACTCCGTGATGCTGGAAGTCGGCCTGTGCGTGGCGACCTACACGCTGGTCCTGATCGTCGAGTTCTCGCCGGCCTTCCTGGAGCGCTTCGGCATCGAGGATCTGCGGCGGAAGCTGAACAAGGTGCTGTGGGTCTTCATCGCGCTGGGCGTGCTGCTGCCGACAATGCACCAGTCCTCGCTCGGCACCATGATGGTGATCGTCGGGCACAAGCTGTCGCCGCTGTGGCAGACGCAGATGCTGCCGGTCTTCTTCCTGCTGACCGCCGTCCTGATGGGCTTCGCCATCGTGGTGTGGGAATCGGTGATGGCCTCGCTGAACTTCCGCCGGCCGATGGAAACGCCGGTGCTGAGGAAGCTGGCGCGTCTGATGCTGGTGACGGCCTCAATCTTCGTCGCCCTGCGGCTGGTCGACCTGATCGTCCGCGGACAGTTCGGCCAGATGTTCGGCGGCCCGCAGTCGGGCTGGTTCTGGGCGGAGACGGTGCTGATGATCGGCGGCCTCGCCCTGCTGGTGCCGACGGCGAACCGCGGGCGGTCGCGGGCGCTGTTCCTGTCCTCGTCCATGCTGCTGGCGGCCGGCATCCTGTACCGCCTGAACGTCTATCTCATCGGCTTGACGCCGGCGGTCGGGCCTTGGCACTACTTCCCGTCGGTCAAGGAAATCCTGGTCACCGTCGGCATCTTCGCGCTGGAGATCGCGCTGTATCTCGTCTTCGTGAAGAAGCTGCCCGTCATGCACGCCGTCCATCCCGAGCACGGCTGAGTTTAGGAGACTTTGGTTATGGCTCAGCGAGTTGTTGTTGATCCGGTCACCCGCATCGAGGGTCACCTGCGGGTCGATTGCGAAGTGGACGGCGGCAAGGTCACCAAGGCCTGGGCGTCCGGCCAGATGTGGCGCGGCATCGAACTGATCCTGCAAGGCAAGGATCCGCGCGACGCCTGGGTGTTCGCCCAGCGCATCTGCGGCGTCTGCACCACGGTGCACGCCATCACCTCCGTCCGCGCGGTGGAAAACGCGCTGAAGCTGGACGTGCCGCTGAACGCGCAGTACATCCGCAACATGATCCAGGGCGCGCACAACGTCCACGATCACATCGTGCATTTCTACCACCTGTCGGCGCTCGACTTCGTGGACATCGCCTCGGCCCTGAAGGCCGACCCGGCGGCCACCGCGAAGCTGGCCCAGTCCATCTCCGACTGGCCGAAGAACAGCGTCCAGGAATTCGCGCAGGCTCAGAAGAAGCTCCAGGCCTTCATCAACTCCGGCCAGCTGGGCATCTTCGGCTCGGGCTACTGGGGTCACCCGGCGATGAAGCTGACGCCGGAGGCCAACCTGATGGCCGCGGCCCACTACCTCCAGGCGCTGGACTACCAGCGGCGCATGAACAAGGTGGTGGCGATCCTGGGTTCCAAGACCCCGCACATCCAGAACATGGCCGTGGGCGGCGTCACCAACCCGATCAACCTCGACAGCCAGTCCACCCTGACGATCGAAAAGCTGATGCACATCAAGCAGCTGATCGACGAGGTGGGCGACTTCATCACCGCCGTCTACCTGCCGGACGTGGCGGCCATCGGCGCCTTCTACGCCGACTGGACGCAGTATGGCCGGGGCGTGGTCAACTACCTGTCCATCCCCGACATGCCGCTGGACACCAAGGGCACCGTCTTCGCCCTGCCCGCCGGCTTCATCGAGAACGGCGACCTCGCCAAGGGCTTCACCCCGGTCAAGGGCTTCAACGACCCGTATTTCGAGAAAGGCGTGAAGGAAAGCGTGAAGCACGCCTGGTACAAGGGCGGCAAGGGTCCCCTGCACCCCTATGACGGCGAGACGATCCCGCAGTACACGGACTGGCAGGACGACGGCAAGTACAGCTGGATCAAGTCGCCGACCTTCTACGACAAGCGCGCCCAGGTCGGCCCGCTGGCCAATGTGCTGGGCATGTACGCGTCGGGCCACCAGCGCACGCAGTTCTGGGTCAACGCGGTGCTCGACGCTGTGTCGGGCCATCTCGGCAGCAAGGTGGGCGTCGATGCGCTCCACTCCACCATCGGACGCCATGCCGCCCGCGCGGTGCGCTGCGTGGTCCTGCACGAGGAGTTGCAGAACCAGTGGAAGCTGTTGATGGAGAACATCGCGAAGGGCGACACCAAGACCTTCAACAAGCCGGTGTTCCCGAAGGGCGAGATCCGCGGCTTCGGCTTCCACGAGGCGCCGCGCGGCATGCTCTCGCACTGGGTCGTGATCGA
>JAEZPL010000183.1 GCA_023413605.1 Pseudomonadota bacterium | reverse complement strand
GCCCTTGCGCAGGTCGGCCAGTTGCGCCCGCGCCTGGGACAGCGCGGCGGCCAGCCGATCGCGCTCCGCCCGCGCCGTGGTCAGGTCCAGCGAGAACAGCGGCGCGCCCGCCGCGACCTGGGCGCCGCGAGCCACCGACAGAGTCTCCAGCGTGCCCGAGGCGGGGGCGGCGACCAGCAGATACTCCCCTTCCACATAGCCATGGGCGAGCGGCACGGCGTTCGACCCGCCCAGCCCCAGCGCGACCGCAATGGCCGCAAACGTTTCCGACAACCAGCTCATGGCGCGGTCCCCCCATCCGGGGCAAGCGCGCGGCGCAGGTGGTCCAGATGGGCGCGCAGCAGGGCCGGCACGTCCAGCGGACGCCCCTCCAGCGCCTCGAAGGTGGAACGCCAGAGCGCGCTCATCAGCATGGGCGCGACGATCAGGCGGACCGTGGAGTCGATGTCCAGGGGCCGGAACTCCCCGCTCTCCACCCCGCGCGCCAGCACCGCCGACAGCAGGGCGAAGGCCCGCCGGATCACCTCGTCGTAATAGAAGCGGGCGAGGTCCGGGAAGTTGCCGGCCTCCGCGATGATCAGCTTCGGAATGGCGCCGGCCTTCGTCCGCAGGATGCGCGTCGCCATGATGGCCAGCAGCTTTTCCAGGATGGCGAAGCTGCTGTCCCGGTTCTCCGCCAGCAGGCGTTCCGCCATTTCGATGTTCGGCACGATGGCGGCGCGGACCACCGCCTTGAACAGCTCCTCCTTGTTCGGGAAGTAGAGGTAGAGCGTGCCCTTGCTGACGCCGGCGCGGGCGGCCACGTCGTCCAGCCGCGCCGCGGCGAACCCGCGTTCGCTGAACACCGACAGCGCGGCCTCCACGATTTCCTGCGGCCGCGCGTCCTTGCGGCGGCGCCAGCGGGGCGCGGTGGACTCGTCTTCGGTCATGGTGGCCCGCCAGAAAATAACTGACGGGTCAGTAATTAATCGGCACGCACGAGAAGGCCAGCGGTCATACCCCGTTGCGTCGTTCCGCCACACCCAAAGGTCATTGTGCGTCGCAGCATTTGCTATGCAAAAAGCCTTGCCTTTCGATGCAATGTCCACGACACTTTTGACTGTCCGCCTGCCCAACGAGCTGCGACAGACAGCGGGGCCGGACGCAAGGTGGTCAAAAGCGCCGCGGGAACGAGCGCGCACCCCACCCGGGAGGAAAGGTTCGAGGCGCCGTGCCGGGACCTTTGAACGAGCGTGCGGCGGCGCGCACCGTTCCGGACTCCCGGATGAGCAAGGGGTGTCGATCATGCCGGGTGCTGCACGCCAGTCCACGTCGAACCTGGAACTGCTGACGATCTACGAGGTCAGCAAGATTCTCGGGTCCTCCCTCGACCTTCAGCAGACACTGCGGGAAGTGCTGCGGGCCTTGGCCTACCAGCTTCAGATGCACCGGGGCCGCGTCTATCTGGTGGGCGAGGACAATGTGCTGCGCCTCGTCGCCGCCAACGGTCTGTCCAACGAGGCCGCAGCGCAGTTCGAGTTCCGCGACGGCGAGGGCATCACCGGCCGCATCCTGAAGACCGGCATGCCCGTCGTGATCCCCAACCTGGCGGAAGAACCGCTGTTCCTGAACCGCACCGGCGGGCGCGACGACCTGGACGAACAGGTGGCCTCGCTGGTTGGCGTGCCGATCAAGGCGGCCGGCGTGGTGGTCGGCGTGCTGACCATCGACCGCATCTCCGACGAAGGGCCGCAGGGCCATTTCGGCAGCGACGTGCGCTTCCTGACCATGGTCGCCAACCTGATCGGCCAGACCGTGCGCCTGCACCGCACCGTGGCGGAGGAACGCCGCTTCATGATGCGGGAAACCTTCCGCATGCAGAAGGAACTGCGCCCCACCGTCGCCCCCATCGGCGACGTGGTCTGCACCAGCCCCAACATGCTGGAGGTGATGGCCCAGGTGCACCGGGTCGCCGCCTTCAAGTCGACGGTGCTGATCCGCGGCGAGAGCGGCACCGGCAAGGAACTGATCGCGCGCGCCATCCACAACATGTCGCCGCGCAAGGACGCGCCCTTCATCCGCGTGAACTGCGCCGCCCTGCCCGAATCGCTTCTGGAATCGGAGCTGTTCGGCCACGAGAAGGGCGCCTTCACCGGCGCGCAGAAGGACCACAAGGGCCGGTTCGAGTTGGCGTCGGGCGGCACCCTGTTCCTCGACGAGATCGGCGACATCTCCCCCAACTTCCAGGCCAAGCTGCTGCGCGTGCTGCAGGAGCAGGAGTTCGAGCGGGTCGGCGGGTCCAAGACCATCAAGACCGACGTGCGCCTGATCTGCGCCACCAACCTGAACCTGGAAGAAGCGGTCGGGCACGGGAAGTTCCGCGCCGACCTCTATTTCCGCATCAACGTCGTCACCATCCACCTGCCGCCCCTGCGGGAACGCCGGCAGGACATCGGCCCGCTGGCCCGCCACTTCGTCGCGAAGTTCGGCAAGGACAACGGCATGGCCCTGACCATCGACGACGAGGCGCTGGAGGTTCTGAACCGCTGCACCTGGCCCGGCAACGTGCGCGAGCTGGATAACTGCATCGTGCGCGCCGCGACCCAATGCCGTGACGGGGTCATCCGCACGGACACCCTGTCCTGCAGCCTGAATCTCTGCAACTCGTCGATCCTGTTCCAGTACCGGACGCTGGGTTCCTCGGTCGGCGGGCTGGCGCCCTCCATGGGCCGGCCGGCGCACAACCCGGCGCTTCCCCCGTCCGCCGCCGCTCCGGCGGCAAAGGCGCCGATATCGGCCCAGCCGGTGATGCCGGCGGCGGTGCCGGACCCGGCGCTGGCG
>JAEZPL010000695.1 GCA_023413605.1 Pseudomonadota bacterium | reverse complement strand
ACGCCGCGCGCTTCGGCCGGGTGGAGGTCGGGCCGGACAGCCGGGTCCGCCGCTTCGTCGACAAGGCGCCTGGCCGGGGCGTCATCAACGCCGGGGTCTACCTGTTCTCCAACGCCTTCCTGGACCGGCTCGCGGTGACGGACACCAGTTCGCTGACCCGCGATGTGCTGCACAAGGCCCCGCCCGGGTCGCTGCACGCCCACATCGCCAAGGCGCGCTTCATCGACCTCGGCACGCCCGAAAGCCTGGCCGTCGCGGCCAGCGTGATCGGCGGCCGGGACGTCTGACCCGGAGGGACGCGGCATGGTGTCCGGCACGGCGACGCTCCAGGACGCGCTCGCCATGGCGCTGGACCTGCATGAATCCGGGCGGACGGGCGAGGCGGAGGTGCTGTACGGCCGCATCCTCGACGCCGTGCCGGACGAGCCGAACGCCCTGCATCTCTACGGCCTGCTCTGTGCGCAGGGCGGGCGGCTGGGGGAGGCCGCGGCGCTGATCGGCAAGGCCGTGTCGGTGCGCCCCGACGTGGCCGAATACCGCGCCAACCTTGCCAAGCTGCATCAGGTCCGGGGCAATCCCGGCGCCGCAGCGGAGGATTACCGGGCGGCGCTGGCGCTCTGCCCCGATTCGGCGGCGCTCGCCTTTCCCTTGGCCCAACTCGACCAGCAAGGCGGGAGGAGCGCGCGCGCCATGGCGGCTTATCGCCGCACCCTGGTCATCCAGCCGGACCTTGCCGAGGCCACGGCGCAACTCGGCATCCTCGAACGCTACGCCGGCCGGCCGGCGCAGGCCGCCGCCGTTCTGCGCCGTGCCGTTCGGCTGCGCCCGGACCATGGCGAGGCGTGGCACCATCTGGGCGTCGCCCTGCAACGTCTGAAGGCGTCCGATGCGGTGGACGCCCTGCGTTGCGCGACGGCCCTGCTGCCGCTGGACGGAGCCGCCCACCGGAATACCGCGCGGGCTCTCCTCGACGCACACCGCTGGGCCGACGCCGTGGCATCCCTGCGCCGGGCGGTGGCCCTCGATCCGCTGGACGACGTTGGATACGAGCTTTTGGGCGCGGCGCTTCGGCGCTTGCAGCGCGATGCGGATTCCGCCCGCACGCTGCGCCGTGCGGTGGCGATCCGCCCGGAGGCGGCCAACCGCTGGCACGCGCTGGCCCTTGTGTCCGCTTCCGCGGAGCCGCTCTTGCAGCGGGCCCTCGCGCTCGATCCTGTTGGGGGGGACGCACTGAGCGCGCTGGCGAACCGGGTGCGCGACCGGCGCGACCTGCCGGCCGCGCTGACGCTCCACGACCGCGCCGTCCGATCGGCTCCCGGCAACGCCGCCTTGCGCTGGAACCGTGGCCTCACCCACCTGCTGGCCGGCGACTGGGCGCAGGGATGGGAGGATTACGAGGCGCGCTGGGACGCCGAAGGTTTCCCGACCGAACCGCGCGGCCTGCCCCAGCCGCTCTGGCGGGGAGAGGACATCGCCGGCCGCACCATCCTTCTGCATGAGGAGCAGGGGCGCGGCGACGCGATCCAGTTCGTTCGCTACGCCCCGCTGCTGGCGCGACGGGGTGCCTGCGTCCTGCTGGAGGTGGGCGACGACTTGGTGCCGCTGTTCCGTGGGTTGCCGGGCGTGGAGCGCGTGTTCGCGCGGGGCGAACCTCTGCCGGATTTCGACGTGCAATGCCCGCTGCTCAGTCTGCCGCGCGCCTTCGACACCCGGCTGGACAGCGTGCCGGCTGACGTCCCGTACCTCGTCGCGGAGCCCCAACGCGCGGCGGCATGGCGCGGGCGCCTTGCCGGGCCGGGGCTGAAGGTCGGGCTGGTCTGGGCCGGCAACCCGCATTTTTCCGGCGACCGGGACCGCTCGCCGGGATTGGCGGCGCTGGCCCCGCTGCTGGAGGTGCCCGGCTGCCGCTTCTACGGCCTTCAGGTCGGCCCCGGCCGGGCGGACCTGGACGGGCGGGCGCTGCCGCCGTCCTTCACGGACCTGGGGCCGGCGATCGGCGACTTCACCGACACCGCCGCGATCATGGCGAATCTGGACCTCGTCGTCTCCTCCTGCACGGCGCCGGCCCATCTGGCGGGGGCGCTGGGAGTACCGGTGTGGGTGCTGCTGTCCCATGTGGCGGACTGGCGCTGGCTGCTCGACCGCGACGACAACCCCTGGTATCCCACGGCCCGCCTGTTCCGCCAGCCCCGGCCGGGCGACTGGGCTGCCGTTTCGCGCGACGTGGCCGCCGCCCTGGCGGAGTGGACCGGCCGCTGATCCCGGCAACCGCAAACACTTGAAACCTTAACCGCGCCGGGGCTATGCAGGGTGGAGAACGCGGCAGGCAGGACCGAAGGCGCGGGGAATTGACCATGTCCGACACCGTCGCGGCGCAGACTGCCGCCCTGACGGCCTTGCTGGCCGACCGCCAGTTCAACGCCGACAAGATGAACGCCCTGTATGCCCATTGCGAAGCGATGCGGCGCGACCTCCGCGACGACGCGCGGCTCGGCGTTGCGGAAGCTTTGCGCCGGAACCCGCCGACCGGTGACACGGTGCTGCTGAACTCGGTCCTGTTTCAGCTGACCGGCGACCTGTACCACTACGAACGCATCCTGCATTACCTGCTGCTGGGCGGGGACCGGGTGGGGCCGGAGCTGATGCACTACACCTACTGGTGCATGGCGCGGCAGCTGTTCCTCGGCGCCGCCTCGCCGGAGAAGGCGGCTTCCTTCGGCCCCTGCGACCTGTTCCGCTTTTATGAGGAGCTGGTGCGCGCCGTGATGCGGCGCTGGGGCATCGTGCCGCCCCGCCATGTCCCGCGCGACGGGCCGATCCGCAAGGTGGCGGTGCTGACCAACCAGTTCACCAACAATCAGCACCAGCCGTCCCGCGACTGCTTTGACTACGCCAGCCGCTTGCAGGACGAGTTCGGCCTGGACGTCGCCATCATCAACTGCAACACCATGCCGCTGCGGGTGGAGAACCTGTTCATTCCGCCGATGAGCGCGGAATTGGCCACCGATCTGGAAGGCGTCCTCGCGATTCGCATGTTCGGGCGCGCGGTCAAGATGGCGTCCTTCACCGGGCGTGCCTTTTCCAAGGAAAAGCTGGCGACCATCGTCGAATCCATCGACGGCTACGACCCCGACCTGCTGGTCTGCTTCGGCGGCGCCAACGTGGTGGGCGACCTGTTCGCGGAGGCCGACGCGCGGCCCGTGGTCTGTCTGCCGACCACATCGGGCATGACCATTTCGCTTGCACACCTCGTGCTGGGCTATGAGGAAGGCAACCACACCGACCACATGCCGGCGCTGTACCGCGCGCCCTTCGCGCGGCGCTTCCGCCCCTTCACGCTGGGCTTTTCCCCGCCGCCGACGGCGGGGGATGCGGGCGATTTCGGGCTGTCCGGCGCGCCCTTCGTTTTCGCCGTGGTCGGCACCCGCCTCGACCTGGAGGTGACGGCGGAATTCCTGGAGATCGCCGATGATATCCTCGACCGCTGCCCCGGCGCCTTTGTCGCCTTCGCAGGCGCGGCGCAGCAGCTGCCGGGGCGCATCGCCGTCGCCCGCAACGCGGCGCGCATGCGCTGCCTCGGCCACCTGACCGACATCCGCTCCTTCTACCGGCGTTGCCACGCCTACCTCAACCCGTCGCGGCAGGGCGGCGGCGGCAGCGCCGCCTACGCCATCGCGGAAGAACTGCCCGTGGTCACGCTGGCTTGGGGCGACGTGGCGAGCGTGGCGGGGGAGGGGATTCCCGTGCCCGACCGCGCCGCTTTCGTGGAGCGCGCCGCCACCCTGTTCGCCGACCCCGCGGAGCGCGCCCGCCAGTCCGCGCTGTCGCGTGTCCGGTTTGAAATGGTCGGAGACCGCCACCGCTGCGCCGCCCGCCTGCTGGCCTATGGCGAGGAGGCCCGCGATCTTTTGCGGGTGCGCGCCCAGGGCTCCGTGCAAAATTAAGGCTCGTTAACCGATCCCGTGGCAGAGTGGCCGCAACCACACGAATCGAGACCACGCCCCGTGCCGCGCGACGTCATCATCAACGGCCGTCCCATCGGCCCCGGCCATCCGCCCTACCTGATCGCCGAATTGTCGGGCAACCACAACGGCGACCTGAACCGCGCGCTGGCGCTGATCGACGCCGCGAAGGCGGCGGGGGCCGACGCGGTGAAGCTTCAGACCTACACCGCCGACACCATCACCATCGACCACGACGGCCCCGGCTTCCTGCTGGAAGGCGGGCTGTGGCAGGGCCGCACGCTGCACGACCTCTACCGCGAGGCGCACACCCCCTGGGACTGGCACGTGCCGCTGTTCGCCCACGCCCGCGCCATCGGCCTGACCATTTTCAGTTCCCCCTTCGATGACACCGCGGTGGATCTGCTGGAACGGCTGGACGCCCCGGCCTTCAAGATCGCCTCTTTCGAACTGAACGACCTGCCGCTGATCCGCCGCGCCGCCCGCTCGGGCAAGCCGCTGATCATGTCCACCGGCCTTGCCACGCTGGGCGAGGTGGGGGAGGCGGTTGAGGCCGCGGGCGACGTGCCGTTGGTGCTCCTGCACTGCGTCAGCGGCTATCCGACCCCGCCGGAGGACTGCAACCTGCGCACCATCCCCCATCTGGCGGAAGCGTTCGGCGTCGGCGCCGGCCTGTCCGACCACACCCACGGCGCCGCCGTGCCTGTGGCCGCGACGGCGCTGGGGGCGGAGGTGATCGAAAAGCACTTCACCCTGTCCCGCGCCGAAGGCGGCGTGGACAGCGCCTTCTCCCTGGAGCCTGCCGAGTTCAAGGCGATGGCCGACTGCGTCCGCACCGCCTGGGCGGCGCTCGGCCGCGTCCATTACGGGGTGGAGCCCAGCGAGGCCGGTGGACGCGACTACCGCCGGTCGCTCTATGTGGTGGCCGACGTGCCGGCGGGGGCGCCGCTGACGCCGGCGAACGTCCGTTCCATCCGTCCCGGCTTCGGCATGGAGCCGAAGCACCTGCCCGCCGTCCTGGCCCGCCGCGCCGCCCGCCCCCTGAAGCGCGGGGAGCCGCTCCGCTGGGACATGCTGCTGCCGGAGGGCTCATGACCGCTGCAACGCCCCGCGTGGTCTGCATCTCGCAGGCTCGCATGACCTCAACCCGCCTGCCCGGCAAGGTGCTGATGGAGGCGGCGGGCAAGCCGCTGCTGGCGCACCATCTGGGCCGGCTTTCGCGCTGCCGCCGTCTCGACGGGCTGGTGCTGGCGACCACGGTGAACGCCACCGACGATCCGGTGGTGGCGCTCGGCGGATCGCTCGGCGTGCCGGTTTTCCGTGGCGACGAACATGACGTGCTGTCCCGCTTCGCGGGGGCTGCGGCCATGGTCCGGGCCGACGTGATCGTGCGGGTAACCGCCGACTGCCCGCTGATCGACCCGGCCGTTGTGGAC
>JAEZPL010000128.1 GCA_023413605.1 Pseudomonadota bacterium | reverse complement strand
CGCTGATGATGCCCATCGTCGCCCGCGCCGTGCCGGCCGAACGGCTGGACCTTTACCAGCCCGGCACGCAGCCCCGGCACCCGCTGGCCGCCCTTCGCCTGAAGAACGACGGGGCCGGCGACGCCTCCCTGGCCGGCGGCCTGCCGCCGGGCGTGCTGACGCTCTATGAAAAGGTCGGCAACGCCACCGCCTATGTGGGCGACGCGCGGCTGGCGCCCCTGCCCGCGGGCGAAAGCCGGCTGTTGAGCTTCGCCGTCGATCAGGCCGTGACCGTGGACCGGTCGGAACAGCCGAGCCGCACGCTGTCCCGCGCCACCCTGGCCGACGGGGTACTGCAGCTGACCGTGACGGAACGCCAGACCACCACCTACAGCATCGCCGGCGCCGCCCGCGAGGACCGGACGGTCGTCGTCGAGCACCCGCGCCGCGCCGGCTGGAATCTCGTGGAGCCGGCGAATCCCGCCCCGGAGGCGACCGAGGCCGCCTACCGCCTGCCCATCTCCGTGCCGGCCGGCAAGACGGTGACGCTGGCCGTCGCGCTGGAGCGTCCGCGGGTCGAGCGCGTCGGGCTCGCCGACCTCGCGCCGGAACAGGTGCTGGCCTACGCCGCCTCCGCCGAACTGCCGGCCAACGTCCGCGAGGCTCTGGGCAAGGTCGCCGTGCTGCGCACGACGGTTGCCGAAAAGGAACGCCGCGTCGCCGACATCGAGCGCGAGCAGGCCGACATCGCCAAGGAGCAGGAGCGGCTGCGCCAGAACCTGTCCTCGCTGCCGCGCGACAGCGACCTGTTCAAGCGCACCATCGCCAAGATGGGGGACCAGGAAACCCGACTCGACACCCTGTCCCGCGACCTGGGCACCGCCCGCAAGGACGCCGACGCCGCCCGCACGACCCTGCGCGATCAGGTGCGTGCGATGAAGTTCTGACGCGGATGGGAGGAGGCCGCCCCGGCGCGGCCTCCTCTTCTCAGGTCGGGAAAGGCGAAACGCCGAACACCAGCCGGTGCAGGTGCAGGAAGGCGACGTAGAGCAGCAGCGCGACGGCGATGCGCCACCAGCCGATCTCGCGCCAGACGAAGGACTGGCGGCCGGCCAGGATCGCCGCGAAGGGAATGTTGGAGGTAAGGGCCGCGTAGCGGTCCCAGGCGGGACCGAGCCGCCGGGCGAGCTTGGCGTCGATCAGCACGCTGCCGGCCAGCGCCAGCACGGCAAGACTGCCGAACAGCACCAGCGAGGCGAGGTCCCCGTTCGGCACGATGTGGGCCAGCGCCCACAGCCCGACGCCCCACAGGAAGGGGTTGCGCGTCACCCGCAGGATGCCCCGAACCGGTTCCTGCCCCTCGTCCAGCAGCTTTTCCTGGCCGACGGCGGTCGGGTTGGGGGTGGACAGGCCGGCGACGAGCAGGAACAGCGCGACCGGCACCACCAGCATCGGCACCCAGGCCTGCCACCCGGCGGGCAGCCACAACGGCTCGTAGGGCGCGTTGGAGTAGGATGCCCCCAGCCACCAGAAGGCCAGCGCCGCGATCAGCGAGTAGAGCCCGAGATACGGCTTCTCCCCCAACCTTGCGACCAGCGCGGCCCGCAACGGCGTGCTGGAAATCCCGAAATGCGTGATCAGCAGGAACAAGCCTGCGGCGGCGACGTGCGCGATGCTGCCGGTCATGCAGTCCTCCCTCTTGGATTGAAGCACCGCACAGCTTACGCCAACGTCCGCCGCCGCGCGCTGTCAACATGGAATCACGCAGCGGAAGATCAGGCGCCCTTTTCCAAAGTCGTGCCGCTGCAATAGGCCCAATCCTCGCCCTGAAGGCCGAAGAACAGGGCCACCGGCTGCTTGCCGGAGCGGTCGATCACGACGCGGAAGCGGTTGCCGGTGCAGGCCCCGGCCGCCTGCTTCTGGTAAGGAAGCTTGACGTGCTTGGACCGCAGGCACGAATCGGCCGCCTTGGGCGGATTGGCCCCGCCATCGATCTTCTTGCCGTTCAGGACCATGAAATAGTTGGTCGCCTGCCCGCCCTTCACGTCGGCCTTGATCTCGATTTTGCCGAATCGGGACTTGTAGAGGCCGGCGTCCGTCTCCCCATCCGGCGCGCCCGGGGCGATGGGGCGGAAGGAGATGGCGGCGCAGGCCGGCGGCTCCTTCTTCTGGGCGTGGGCCGGCGTGGCGAGCGTGACGGCGGCGAGCCCCGCGACAAGCACGGTCCCGCAAAGACGCGGCAGCGACATTCGAACCTCCCGTTTGGGTGAACAGAGACCGGAGATGCTCAGGCGGGCTGCTGGCAGAACAGGGTCTGCTGCATGATCGCGCAGTCCTTTTCCACCCCTCCGTCGAGCATGAACACCTCGACGCTGGTAACGGTCAGGGTGCGACCCGGCTTCAACACGCGGGCGCGGGCGATCATCACTTCGCCTTTGGCCGGCGACATCAGATTGACCTTGAATTCCACCGCCAGAACTTCGCTGCCGGCCGGCATCAGCGTGTAACCGGCGTAGCCGCCGGCGTTGTCCGCCAGCGTCGTGACCATGCCCGCGTGGAAGAAGCCGTGCTGCTGCGTCAAATCGGCGCGGAACGGCAGGCGCATCTCGCAAAAGCCGGGCTCAAGCCGGGTCAGCTCGATGCCCAGCGTCCGGCAGATCGGCTGGCGTTCGAAGCTGGCGCGGCAGCGCGCCTCCCAGTTGGGATCGCGGGGCTGGATGCGCTTGGTCACGGGAGGGGCCTTATCGGTTGTGGAAACGTCGACGGCCCCTACCCTGCGCCAGCCTTACGATCCGATCAAGCCAAGCTGTGGGCTGGACGGCTCCGCGAAGGCACGCTTGGGCATGCGCCCGGCCAGACGCGCGGACCGGCCGGCCGACACCGCGTCGCGCATGGCGGCGGCCATGCGGACCGGATCGCGCGCCTTGGACACGGCGGTGTTGAGCAGGACGGCGGCGCAGCCCAGCTCCATCGCCAGCGCCGCGTCCGACGCCGTGCCGATGCCGGCGTCCAGCACCACCGGCACCGGGCTGCGGGCGCAGATCGTCTCGATCGCGTGCGGGTTGCGGATGCCGAGGCCGGAGCCGATGAAGGCCCCCAGCGGCATCACCGCCGCCGCCCCCAGGTCGGCCAGCTTGCGGCAGGTGACCGGGTCGTCGTTGCAGTAGGGCAGCACGGTGAAGCCGTCGCCCACCAGTTCCTCCGTCGCGCGCAGCAGCTCCTCCACGTCGGGGTACAGCAGTTCGCGGTCGCCGATGACCTCCAGCTTGATCCAGTCCACACCCAGCGCCTCGCGGGCCAGCTGGGCGGTCAGCACGGCTTCCCTGGCAGTCAGGCAGCCGGCGGTGTTGGGCAGCAGCCCGACCTTCCCGCCGAACCGGCTGGCCAGCACGTCGACGAGGCTTTCCGAATAGCCGTCCAGGCTGATGCGGCGGATGGCGACGGTGGCGAGTTCGCTGCCGCTCGCCTCCATGGCGTCCAGCATGACCTGCTGGTTCGGGTACCCGGCGGTGCCCAGGAACAGCCGCGAGCCGAAGCCGCGCCCGGCGATGGTGAGGGTGTCGATGTGCATGACGGTGTCCTTTATTCCCTCTCCCCCGGGGAGAAGGGCTTTTGAGAGCCTTAGCCGCCCTGCACGGGGCGGATGATCTCCAGGGCGTCGCCGTGGGTCAGCGGGGTTTCCTCCCAACGGCGGGAGGGGACGACGGCGCCGTTCAGGGCCACGGCCACGCCGCGCGTGCCGGGACGGATGTCCCGCGCGGCTAGAAGGGCGGCGACGGTGTCGGCGGCCAAGGCTTCCTCGCGGCCGTTCACCCGGATGGTGCCGTTCATGCGGCGGCTCCCTGGATCTGGAAGCGGTCGAGGGCGAAGGGGCGTATCACCGGGGCGGTCTCGCCGGTCAGGATCAGGCGCGACACGGAATCGGCGGTGACCGGGGTCAGCAGGATGCCGTTGCGGTGATGCCCGGTGGCGAGCACCAGCCCGTCCACCTCCGTCAGGCCGAGGATCGGCGCGTCGTCGCGGCTGCCGGGGCGGAAGCCGACCCAGGCCTCGTCGATGGGCAGTTCGGCGATGCCCGGCAGGGCGCGCCACGCGCCCTCCAGCAGGGCGAACTGGCCGCCGGCCGTCAGCCGGTCGTCGAACCCGCGCTCCTCCGTCGTGGCGCCGATCAGCAGCCGGCCGTCGAGCCGCGGGATCAGGTAGGTGCCGGGCGTCCACACCACATGCGCAGCAGCGGCAGGCGCGGGTCCATGCGGACGCACAGCATCTGCCCCTTCACCGGACGGACCGGCGGGCGCGCCGCCGGTGGCAGGCCGTCGATCTGGCCCGACCACGCCCCGGCCGCCAGAACCACCCGGTCGGCCGCGACCCGATGGTCGCCGCAATGGTCGCCGATGCGCAGGCCGGTGACACGGCCACCCTCCACCTCGATGCGGGAAACCGCGGCCTGCTCGTGGACCTCGCCGCCCGCGCGCAGCACCGCCGCGTGCAGGGCGGCGGCGAGCTTGCGGTTGTCCACCTGATGGTCGTCGCGGCAGAACAGCGCGCCGGCCACGCCCGGTTGCAGATACGGCTCGCGGCGGCGGACCTCCGCCCCGTTCAGCCACTCCACCGGCAGGCCGAGGCCGCGTTGGAAGTCGAACAGGAAGCGCAGCTTGGCCACATCGTCGGCGTTCTGCGCGATGACCATGGTGCCTTCGGTGCGCAGATCCACCGGCAGGCCGCTGGCCTCCTCCAATTCCGCCGCGAAGGCGGGCCACAGGGCCTGGGAGGCGCGGGTCAGGGGCAGCAGGCTTTCCTCGCCCGGTTCGGTCTCCACGCAGGCGGCGAGCATGCCGCCCGCGGCGTGGCTGGCCCCAAGCCCGGCGGAGCCGCGGTCATACACCGCCACCCGGCAGCCGGCTGAGGCCAGCCGCCACGCGATGGACAGGCCGATGACCCCGGCGCCGACGATGGCGACGGACGGAGCGGCCCCGGACGGGCCTGTGCCGGACGGGACCGTGAAGGACGGATGACGGAAAGGTGGCGCGGATACCATGCGGCGGCTCCCTTCGCTGGCATTATCCAGACAGGTTCGATGGGTGTGTTCTCAGCCGCACGAGCGCATCCCGCGCGGCACCCCAGCCAATGGCACGATATTCGGAAACTACTTTAGGTTTGGCAAGCCCCAAAATGCTCCTGAAGCGAATTGCTATTCGCTTTAAGTTTACATGGCCTTATTTGCCGGCTCTCAGCGGATGCCTTTTGCATCCGCCTGCCGCCAGCGGGAACTTCGTTCCCGCGAGAGGCCGGGACCGCGGTCGCGGTCCATAGCGGATTAAAATCCGCTTCAAAGCAGCATCGCCGCGGCGAGGCCCAGGAAGGCGAAGAAGCCGACCACGTCGGTGACGGTGGTCAGGAACACCGCACTCGCCACCGCCGGATCGACGCCCAGCTTGTCCAGCCCCAGGGGCAGCAGCGCCCCGAACAGGCCGGCGATGACCAGATTGATGATCATCGCGCAGGCGATCACCAGCCCGATCATGGGCGAGAACCACACCCAGGCGATCACCCCGACCAGCAGCGCGAAGACCACGCCGTTGATCAGCCCGACCAGCACCTCCTTCCCCACCACGCGCACCGCGTTGGAGGAGGACAGCTCGCGCGTCGCCAGCGCGCGCACCACCACGGTCAGGGTCTGGGTGCCGGCGTTGCCGCCCATGGACGCCACGATGGGCATCAGCACGGCCAGCGCCACGATCTGCGAAATGGTGCCTTCGAACAGCGAGATGACGCCGGACGCGATGAAGGCGGTGCCCAGGTTGACGGCCAGCCATCCGACGCGCGACTTGGCGATGTCGCCGATGCCGCTGAACACGCCGGTGTCGCCGACGCCGCCCAGCTTGCGGATGTCGTCTTCCGCCTCCTCGTCGATGATGTGGACCACGTCGTCCACGGTGATGACGCCGATCAGCCGCCCGCCCGCGTCCACCACGGGGGCGGAGACCAGCGCGTACTGGCGGAACAGGTTCGCCACCTCCTCCTGGTCCATGGTGGCGGGGATGGTGTCCACCTCCTCCGTCACGATGTCGGCGATGCGGACGGAGCGTTTCTGCCGCAGCAGCCGCGACAGCGGCACGGCGCCGACGACCCGGTGCATGGGGTCGACGACGAAGATGTCGTAGAAGTCCTCCGGCAGATCGTCGGTGGCGGCGCGGACATAGTCGATGGTCTTGCCCACCGTCCAGAACTGCGGCACGGCCACCAGATCGCGCTGCATCAGGCGGCCGGCGGTGTATTCGTCGTAGGTCAGGTTTTCCTGCACCAGCGCGCGGTCGGCGGCCGGCAGGTTTTCCAGCACCTCGCGCCGGGTTTCCTCGTCCAGGTCCTCGATGACGTCCACGGCGTCGTCGGTTTCCAGGTCGGCGACGGCGGCGGCCAGCTCCTTCGGCTCGAAGAGGGCGACGATCTCTTCGCGCAGGTCCTGGTTCAGGTAGCTCAGCACCTCGCCGTCGAAGTCCGGGCGCAGGACCCCGACCAGAGCCTCGCGATCGTCGTGGCCCAGCTGCTCGATCAGGTCGGCGATGTCGGCGGGGTGCAGCCGATTGATCTCGGCCCGCAGCACGTCGCGGCGGTCGTCGTGCAGAAGGGACACGACCTCCTCCACGAACTCCGGTTCGACGCCGTAGCGGCGCTCCTCCTCACCCTCCTCGCGGAACTGGTGCGGGCTTTCCGCCGCCTGCGGCTCATCGTCCGGGATGCGGTTCGGCTCCTGGGGGTCGGCGTGCATGGAGGGCACCCTCCCTTAACGATGGCAAGGCGGCGTGACGGCATGGTCCCGGGATTGGTCGGCCATGGCGCACCGGCGTTTGCGGGTTGGGGAATCCCCTGCGGGTCTCCGCCGGGGCGCCCACGAAATATAGGCACGCACCCGCATTGTCCAGCGCGGCAAGGCGTCCGCGTCATCGCCGCGACACCTTCGCGCAACACTTGCACCGACCAATAAGTTCGTGCACCCATAATGGGGCACTCTCGATCAGCGGACGGACCGATGGAGTACGCCTACACCGACGTCGACGGCCAGGAAGGCATTCTGCTGTCGGGGCGCTTCACCTACGACGACAGCGCCAAGTTCCACCGGATGCTGGCGGATTGGGACGTCGCGGCGCGCCCGCAGGTGCATCTGGACCTGCGCTACCTGACCTTCATCGATTCCGCCGCCATCGGCATGCTGTTCGTCCTGGCGAACCGCTGCCACGACGCCAAGGGGCAGGTTGCCGTCTTCAACGCGCAACCCTACATCGCGCAGACGATCCGCCGCGTGGCGCTCGACCAATATCTCGTGTTCCGCTGAAGCGTGGGGGCGCCGATACGAAGGAGGGCGCGGACACGAAAAAGCCCGCTCGGTCCTGGGACCTGCGGGCCTTTCGTAAGATCCCAATCGCTTGGGAGTGGTGCGGTCGAGAAGACTCGAACTTCCACGGCATCTCTGCCACAGCGACCTCAACGCTGCGCGTCTACCAATTCCGCCACGACCGCACGAGGCTGGTAGCTCACCCGAAAGCCATCGACATGTCGATTGCTCTTGTCATCGGGTGGAGCGGGGGAATACCAGATCCCCAACGCCCGATCAAGCGGCGTCTCGCGTTCCATGGTAAGAAAGTGCCCCAGCCTGCGATGAGCGAGCCAGCCATGACCGAGCCTGCAACATGACCGAGCCTGCCATGAGCGACCTGAACGACGCCCCCTCCCCCACAACTCCACCCGCCGGCCCGTCCCGCATCGAATGGCGCATCAGCGACACCCCCGTTCCCTACCCCGACGCGCTGGCGGAGATGGAGGCGCGTGTGGAGGCCATCCGGGCGGGCACCGCGCCGGAACTGGTCTGGCTGCTGGAACACCCGCCCCTCTACACCGCCGGCACCAGCGCCCGCGAGGAAGACCTGCTGGAGCCCAACCGCTTCCCCGTCTACCAAGCCGGTCGCGGCGGCCAGTTCACCTATCACGGGCCGGGGCAGCGCGTGGCCTATGTGATGCTGGACCTGAAGAAGCGCGGCGGCGACATCCGGGCCTTCGTCCATGACCTGGAGGAGTGGCTGATCCGCACGCTGGCCGCCTTCAACATCCGCGGCGAGCGGCGCGAGGGGCGCGTCGGCATCTGGGTGAACAAACAGCCCTACGGCGGCGCCCCCGGCCAGGAGGACAAGATCGCCGCCATCGGCGTGCGGGTGCGCCGGTGGGTCAGCTTCCACGGCATTTCCCTGAACGTGGAGCCGGACCTGTCCCACTTCGCCGGCATCGTGCCCTGCGGCATCAGCGAACATGGGGTGACCTCCATGGTGGCGCTGGGCCATCTCGTAACCATGGAGGACGTCGATTCGGCCCTGATCGCCGCCTGGGAGGAGGTGTTCGGGACAGAGGTGTTGGGCCGCGGCCCCGCCGCGGAGGATTGACGCCTAGTTCTGCTTCGCCGCCGCCGGCTTGGCTTCCCCCTGCTTGGCTGGCGGCTGGCCGTCGTTGATGACCCGCAGATCCTCGTTGGTGAGGGACAGCACCGTGCAGCCCGTGCTGTCGCCATTGCGGAACAGGTAGATCAGCTTGCGATTGGCCTGCTTTTTGGGATCGTGGAGGTTCAGCCCGTGGCCGAAGGCCACGCCCAGGACCTCCCCCTTGAAGATCGCGCGGTACCGCAGGGGCGACTGTTCGCGGAACTGGCCCGTGGCGCACAGGTTGCTCAGCGCCTTTTCCACGCGGCCGGCTGTGCGCCAGTCCTGGGTGGACCGGATGGTCACCCACTGCGGAGGCAGCGGATACGGCACCACGGGCGGCGCCAGCGGCAGATTGTAGCCGCCGGGCGGCACCGGCGACAGATGCCCCGGCTCCGTCCGGCTGAGCGGGCTCTGGGCGAAGGCGGGAAGCGCGGTCAGAAGCACCACGGCGGCGAGGTGGGCCGGAAGGAGTGCCGATCCCTGGGTTTTCACCACCAAGGCACCAAGGCACCAAGAGATCCCGCCTCGGCGTCGCGCAGGCCGCCGACCGTCGTCACGTGCTGACGCGTGCATCCTTGGGATCTTGGTGCCTGGGTGGTGAAACATCGGACTCACGCCGTCGAGCGCTGTTCGAACGGCAGCGATCCCGGATCCTTGGCCGGTTCCAGCGCGATGTCGCGGACGATGGCGGCGGGCGGCCCCTTGCGGCAGGCGTCGATCATGCGGTCCACCACCTCCGCCGGGCCGGCGAAGAGGGCTTCCACCGTGCCGTCGCTGCGGTTGCGCACCCAGCCGTCGAGGCCGAAGGCCGTCGCCGTGTCGACGGTCCAGCCCCGGTACCACACGCCCTGCACCCGCCCGTGGATGCGGGCCAGCACCGCCTTGCGCTCCTGTTCAGCCATTCCGGATCTCCGTGCCGTTCTTGCGCCCCCACCACCCCATGACATAGGCCGCGTGCACGGCCAACGGGGCACCCCAGGCGACCAGGGGGAAGAGGAACCAGGGATAACCGGGATCCAGAACGGCGTTGATGGGCACCAGCACCACCATAACCGCGAAATAGGCGATCAGGTGGTTCAGGAAGCCGCGCAGGCGGCGGCGCTTGGCCGCGTCGTCCGCCTCCGGGGCGTTGCCCGGCTGTTCGGGAGGGTATTCGGGCGGGTGTTCGGGCGGGTGTTCGGAATGGCTCACGCGGCACCGGCGCCCTTGCGGCGCGCCTCCTCTTCGTCCAGCAGAGCCTTGCGCGACAGCTTGCCGATCATGGTCTTGGGCAGCGAGTCGCGGAATTCGACGATCTTCGGCATTTCGATGGGGGACAGCTTGTCTTTCAGGAAGTCGATCAGTTCGTCGCGCG
>JAEZPL010000104.1 GCA_023413605.1 Pseudomonadota bacterium | reverse complement strand
ATGTGGGCGCGGGCGTGGTCGACGAGGTGCATGTAATGCACCCCCGACGGACAGGTCGTCATGCAGGACAGGCAGGACAGGCAGCGGTCCACATGCTTGACCTGCTGGTCGGTGGGCGGACCGCCCTTCTCCAGCATGTTCTTGATCTGGTAGATGCGGCCGCGCGGGCTGTCCAGCTCGTCGCCCAGCAGGACGTAGGTCGGGCAGGTCGCCGTGCAGAATCCGCAGTGCACGCACTTGCGCAGGATGGACTCGGAATCCCGGTAGTCGGCATCCGCGAGCTGGGCGAGTGTGAAGTTCGTCTGCATGGGTTCCCTCACACCCCCGCGTACATGCGGCCGGGGCTGAGAATGCCGCGGGGGTCGAAGCTGTCCTTCACGCGGCGGCTCAGCGCCATCAGCGGTTCGGCCAGCGGGTGGAACACGTCGGCGGAAGCCCGCACGTCATCGGGCGCCCGCACCAGGGTGGCGTGGCCGGCCCCGTTCAGCGCGCCGCGGATGACCGCGGCGGCATCGGACGCGGGCGGCGCCGACACCCAGATCAGCCCGCCGGCCCAGTCGAAATAGAGGTCGGCGTCCAGCCGGTCGCGGATGGCCGCCGCGACGGCGGGGCCGGTGGCCGGCGGGACGGAGAGTTTCCAGATGTGCGAAACCTCGCCCCCACCCCGACCCTCCCCCGCTGGGCGGGAGAGGGGGAGGGGGCCGAAGAACGTCACGTCCCGAACCTCCCGCCACACCGCCCGCGACGCGTCGCGGTCCAGCACGGCGTCCGCGCCGAGTTCCTCCTTCAGCGCGGCGACGCGGGCGGCGACGGACGGGCCGAAGCCCTCCAGCCGCACCAGCGTCACGGAGGCACCGGCGCCGGCCACGTCGCGCACGGCGGAACGGGCGGCGACGGCAGCGGGCAAGTGCGCCGCGCCGGAGACCTCATAGGGGCTGTGCATCGCGCGGGTCAGGGCGTCCACCGCGCCCGCATCGTCGCGTCCGGTCAGGACCAGCGTGCGGGTGTCCTCCGGGGCCGGAAGGACCTTCACGGTCACCTCGGTCAGAGCGGTCAGCGTGCCGAAGGATCCCGCCAGCAGCTTGGGCACGTCGTAGCCGGTGACGTTCTTCACCACCTTGCCGCCACCCTTGTAGACCTCGCCGCGGCCGTTCACGCCCTCCATCCCCAGCGCGTGGTCGCGGGCGGAACCGGCGCTGATCCGGCGCGGGCCGGCCAACCCGCAGGCGAGCACGCCGCCGAGCGTCCCCTGCCCTTCGGGTTGCCCGAACAACGGCCCCAGGTCCTGCGGTTCGAAGGCCAGCTGCTGGCGCCGTTCCTCCAGCATCGGCAGGATCACGGCCATCGGCGTGCCGGCCTTGGCGGTCAGCACCAGTTCTTCCGGTTCGTAGGCCACGACGCCTTTGAGGCCGGACAGGTCGAGCGTGTAGGCGGTCTGCATCGGACGCCCCAGCCCGCGCTTGGAGCCGGTGCCGGTAACGTCCAGCGGCTCCCCTTCCGACAGCGCCCAGCGCACGGCCTCGGCGGCCTGGGCGGCCGTCTCCGGCTTGAAGGTCTGGGGCTTGAAGGTGGACACGGTCATGCGGTCGCCCTCAGAATCGGGGGATGTCGGGGAAGCGCAGTTCCCCCTTGTGGACGTGCAGGCGGCCCAGCTCGGCGCAGCGGTGCAGGGTCGGGAAGACCTTGCCGGGGTTCAACAGCCCTTCCGGGTCGAAGGCGCATTTGATTCGCTGCTGCTGTTCCAGGTCCACCGGCGCGAACTGGTCGGTCATCAGGTCGCGCTTCTCCACGCCCACGCCGTGTTCGCCGGTCAGCACGCCGCCGACCTCCACGCACAGCCGCAGGATGTCGTTGCCGAACTCCTCCGCCTTCTCCAACTCGCCGGGCTTGTTGGCGTCGTAAAGGATCAGGGGATGCAGATTGCCGTCGCCCGCGTGGAAGACGTTGGCGACGCGCAGACCATGCTTCTCCGACATCTCGTTCATGCGCTGGAGCACCAGCGGCAGCGCCTTGCGCGGGATGGTGCCGTCCATGCAGTAGTAGTCTGGGCTGATTCGCCCGACCGCCGGGAAGGCCGCCTTGCGCCCGGCCCAGAAGGACAACCGCTCCTCCTCCGAGGTCGAGACCCGGGAATAGCAGCAGCCCTTGGAATGGGCGATCCGCTCCACCTCGCCGATCAGGTGGTCCACCTCGGCCGGCGGGCCGTCCAGTTCGACGATCAGCAGCGCCTCGACGTCCAGCGGATAGCCGGCGTGGACGAAGTCCTCCGCCGCGTGGATGGCCGGCCGGTCCATCATCTCCATGCCGCCGGGGATGATGCCCGCGGCGATGATGGCGGCCACGCAGTCGCCGCCCTGCTCGCTGGTGGGGAAGCCGATCAGCACGGCGCGGGCGGTGGCCGGCTTCTTCAGGATGCGCACGGTGACCTCCGTCACCACGCCCAGCAGCCCTTCGGAACCGGTGATGACGCCCATCAGGTCGTAGCCGCCGGCGTCCAGATGCTTGCCGCCCAGCCGCAGGATGGTGCCGTCCATCAGCACCATCTCCACGCCCAGCACGTTGTTGGTGGTCAGGCCGTATTTCAGGCAGTGCACGCCGCCGGAATTCTCCGCGATGTTGCCGCCGATGGTGCAGGCGATCTGGCTGGAGGGATCCGGCGCGTAATAGAAGCCCTCGTGCGCCACGGCGTTGGAGATGCCGAGGTTGGTCACCCCGGGCTGGGTCACCACGCAGCGATTCGCGAAGTCGATGTCGAGGATGCGGTTGAACTTGCCCATGCCGAGCAGAGCGCCGTCGGCCAGCGGCAGCGCCCCGCCGGACAGCGAGGTGCCGGCCCCGCGCGGCACGACCTTCACCCCCATCTCCTTGCAGGTCCTGAGCACCTGGCTCACCTGCTCGGTCGTGCTGGGCAGCACGACGACCATGGGCAGCTGGCGATAGGCGGTCAGCCCGTCGCATTCATAGGCGCGCAGCTCGCTCTCATCGACGATCACGCCCTCGCCGGGCACGATGGCGCGCAGCGCGCTGACGATGTCGCGGCGGCGCGCGATGACGCTGCCGTCGGGCTCGGGCATTCGCATGGCCGGCCGTCCTCCCCCACTGTTGCCCCGGTTGGGTCCGGAAGCATTCCGTTACCAGTCGTAACATCGCGGGAGGGAAGGAAACAAGTCCGCCCAAGGACGCATGCAGGGCACTCGCGTTTGGCCAACCGGCCCTCTCCCGCTCCTGGCGGCCACTGCCGTTGTGCATCCTTGTGCGGATTGTGCGGCGAACCCACTCCGCACAATGCGCCAAAAGGCCGGATTTCCGTGCTGGAACAGCGCGTTGCCGTGCTTTTCCGGTGTGCGGCCGTCGTGCATCCGAGGCAACAGCCCCAGCGCCAGCCAATGCAGCACCAACCGATGCAATGTTGACCAATGCAACATCGCGCAACACACGAACAGGATGTGTTGCACGGGAGATGGCAAAGGGAGTGGCGCAGGCCCGCGGATTTAAGATGGAGTGCGGGCGTTGACGGGGATGATGGTATTGAAAGACAGGGAACAAAGCAAGATCGCGGGCCAACCGCAGTTGCCCGCAAGGACGCATGGCCCAAGGCGCGCACGTCAAAACGCAAGAGCCGCGCCCGGGGGCGCGGCTCTTGCGAGAAATCCCAGTGCTCGTCGGCCGGGCGAACCCGGCCGCCGGTCTCAGCCCTGGCGGGCCTTGAAGCGCGGGTTCTGCTTGTTGATGACGTAGACGCGGCCCTTGCGGCGGATC
>JAEZPL010000091.1 GCA_023413605.1 Pseudomonadota bacterium | reverse complement strand
CGCTGATGCACCCCTATACCATCGTCGCGACCACCATCGTCCCGGCCCGCGCCTTCGAGAACGGCATCTTCATCGCCTACGCCAACCGCTGCGGGCGGGAGGGGGATCTCGCCTATTGCGGCCTCAGCACCGTCGCCGGCCCTGATGGCTCCGTGCTGGCGCGGGCGGGGGAGGGCGAGGAGGTTCGGATTGTGGACATCAACCCGGCCTTGCGGTCGGTCGGCACCCACCTGCGCGATCGGCGGCCGGAGCTGTACGGGGCGGTCGGGCGCATGCCTCAGCCATGATCCCTCACCCATGATCCCTGAGGCCGAAGGCCGCGACCTCCGACCGGAACCCCCGCAGGAAATCCTGGGCCAGCGTGGACAGCGAGCGCTGGGCTGAATACAGCACGGCCATCTCGAAATTGATCGTCGGCTCAAATGGGCGAATGGTGATGCCGCGCCCGGCGTATTCCTCGGCCGTGAACGGATCGACGATGGACACGCCCACGCCGGAGGCCACCATGGCGCAAGCGACCATGGTCAGTTGCGTTTCCACGTGCATCGTCCGAGCCACCTCGTGGTCGGCGAACACCGCGTCGATGCGGTAGCGCAGCAGAGTCGATGGGCCGAGGGAAATGAAGGCCTCCCCCGCAAAATCCTCCGGTGTCAGGCGGCTGCGTTCTGCCAATGGATGATGGCTTGGAACAATGGCGACCACGGACACGGGCGGCATCTTCTCGCTCAGTACCGTCGTGTGCTCCACGGGCGTCTGGACGAAGCCAAGCTCACATTGCCCGGCGGCCACCCAGTCAAGCACCACGGTGGAACTGCTGCCCCACAGCGACATGTCCACGCGCGGGCGTTCGTTCAGGAACCGCGCGACGAAACGCGGCAGGAAACCGATGGCCAGCGCCGGCATGGCGGCGACGCGCAGCGTGCCCGCGCGCCGCTCCTGGAGGTCGCGCGCCGTCTGCTCGATCCGCTCCAGCCCGACGAAGGAGCGCTCCACCTCCTGGTAGAGCGACAGCGCCTCGCTGGTCGGCGCGATGCGCGACCCGCGCCGTTCGAACAGCGTCAGCTTCAGCGCGTATTGCAGGTCGGCGATCAGGCGGCTGACCGCGGGCTGGGAGATGTTCAGCAGCTCCGCCGCGGCGGTGATCCCGCCGGTCAGCATGACCGCGCGGAAGGCTTCGATCTGGCGGGGGTTGATCACGCGCTTGTCCGCTTACCCGGTGACTGATGCATTGCAACATAACATTTTGATATGGATACCACCAACATTTCGATTTGACGATTATGCTGCGAGGAGGCGACGCTTCGGAGGTGCGACAAAACGCGCACCGCTGGGAACGTACCAGAACAGGAGAGGGACACATGCGTGCATTGGTCTATGGCTTGATGGCGACCGCAGCGGTGTGGTGCGGAACGGCGCAAGCCCAGCAGAAAACCCTGTATGTGGCCGCCTACGGCGGTTCGTTCGAACAGACCATGCGCAAGGACGTCATCCCGGCGTTCGAGCAGAAAACCGGCGTGAAGATCGAATACGTCGCCGGCAACTCCACCGACAATCTCGCCAAGCTCCAGGCGCAGAAGGGCAACCAGCAGATCGACGTGGTTATGCTGGATGACGGCCCGATGTATCAGGCGGTGGCTCTGGGCTTCTGCGCCGATCTGGCGAAGGCGCCGGTCTACGACGACCTCTACGACCTCGCCAAGATGCCGTCGGGCAAGGCGGTGAACTTCGGCGCGGTCGGCACCGGCTTCGTCTACAACAAGAAGGTCTTCGACGAGAACAAGTGGCCGGCCCCGTCCTCCTGGAAGGACATCGAGGACGCCAAGTACAAGAAGAAGCTGGTCATTCCGCCGATCAATAACTCCTACGGCCTGCACGCGCTGGTGATGATGGCGCGGCTGGACGGCGGCGGCGAAAAGAACATCGAGCCGGGCTTCAAGGCCTTCAAGGACGAGATCAACCCGAACGTGCTGGCCTACGAGCCGTCGCCTGGCAAGATGACGGAGCTGTTCCAGAGCGGCCAGGCGACCATCGCCGTCTGGGGTTCGGGCCGCGCCAAGGCGCTGGCCGACACCGGCTTCCCGGCGGCCTTCGTCTATCCGAAGGAAGGCGGCATCGTGCTGGCGTCGGCGGCCTGCCAGATCGCCGGCAGCAAGCAGGCGGCCGAGGCGCAGCAGTTCATCCAGCACATGCTGACGCCGGAGGTGCAGACCGCGATGGCCGTCAGCGCCGGTTTCGGCCCGGTGAACAAGACCGTGAAGCTCGCGCCCGAGCAGCAGGCCGGCATCCCGTACGGCCCGGAGCAGATGAACAAGCTGCTGGTCGTGGATTGGGACACCATCAACGCCAACCGCGAAGCCTGGAACAAGCGCTGGACCCGCGAGATCGAGCGCTGACGGTTTAACACCCTCTCCCGCCTCCGGCGGGAGAGGGGATTTCAGGCTCTGACGCGGAGACGGAACCATGCCTTACCTTGTCCTGGACAAGCTGACGAAGCGGTTCGGCCAGTGGCTCGCCGTGGACAACCTGTCGCTGACGGTTGAGAAGGGGGAGCTGATCTCGCTGCTCGGCCCGTCCGGCTGCGGCAAGACCACGACCTTGCAGATGATCGCCGGCTTCCTCGACCCCAGCGGTGGGCGCGTCACGCTGGACGGCGCGGATTTGCTGGCGAAGAAGCCGAACGAGCGCGGCCTGGGCATCGTGTTCCAGAGCTACGCGCTGTTCCCGCACATGACCGCCGCGGAAAACGTCGCCTTCGGGCTGGAAATGCGCGGCGTTTCGCGCGCCGACCGCGACAAGCGGGTCCGGGAGGCGCTGGAACTGGTGGGGCTGGGCGCCTTCGGCGACCGCTACCCGCGCCGCATGTCCGGCGGCCAGCAGCAGCGCGTGGCGCTGGCCCGCGCCATGGTCATCAAGCCGAACCTGCTGCTGCTGGACGAACCGCTGTCCAACCTTGACGCCAAGATGCGCGAGGAGATGCAGATCGAACTGCGGCGCATCCAGCGCACCGTCGGCACCACCATGGTCCTGGTCACCCACGATCAGGCGGAGGCGATGGCCCTGTCCGACCGCGTGGTCATCATGAACAAGGGCAAGGTCGAACAGGTCGCCGCCCCGCAGGACGCCTACGACAACCCGGCCAGCGCCTTCGTCGCCAACTTCCTCGGCCGCACCAACCTGCTTCAGGGCACGGTGCACCATGACGGCGGCGCGGCCCGCATCGACGTGGCCGGCGCCGCATGGCCGGTCGGGGCGAACCTGCCCGCCGGTCCCGGCGTCCTGACGGTCCGCCCGGAAAAAGTGTCCTTTGTGGACGGTGCCGGGGTCTCCGGCTTTGTCCAGGCACGCGTCTTCCAGGGCACGCAGTGGTTGTTCGAAATCAAGACGGAGGCCGGTCCGCTGACGGTCATCCGCCAGCACGACGGGCAGGCCCTGCCGGCGGAGAACGAGCGGGTTACGGTCGGCTGGCGCGTGGAGGACATGCGGGTCATGGCCGGCACCAAAGGTGGGGCATGACGCCCGTGGACAGCCAGAACACCATGGATGCGGGCCTCCCGGCGGCCTCCGCCGCACCGCCCGCCGAGGCGGAGCGCCGCAACCCGGTGCCCTACCTGCTGAGCCTGCCGGCGCTGGTGCTGTTCGCGGTGCTGCTGGTGGTGCCGCTGGCGATGACGCTGCTGCTGTCGCTGAACAGCTTCGGCTTCTACACCGGCATCCAGGACGTCTGGCAGCTCGGCAACTACACCGAAATTTTCACGGACAGCTATTTCCACGAGGTTTTCCTGCGGACCTTCCGCATCGCCTTCGTGGTGACGCTGCTGTCCGCCGTGCTCGGCGCGCCGGAGGCCTACATCCTGCGCCGCATGCGCGCGCCGTGGCGCGGCCTGTGCCTGCTGATCGTGCTGGGGCCGCTGCTGATCTCCGTCGTGTCGCGCACGCTGGGCTGGGCGTTGCTGTTCGGATCCACGGGCATCATCAACACCGCCCTGATGAGCATCGGGCTGATTTCGACGCCCATCGACTTCATGTACACGGAAATGGGCGTGATCATCGCGCTGACCCACGTGCTGGTGCCCTTCATGGTGCTGTCGGTGTGGGCGTCGCTTCAGCGCCTCGACCCGCAGGTGGAAAACGCGGCCATGTCGCTGGGGGCCAAGCCCTTCACAGTGCTGCGCCGCGTGGTCCTGCCGCAGGTCGTACCCGGCATCCTGTCCGGTTCGATCATCGTCTTCGCCCTGGCGGCGAGCGCCTTCGCGACGCCGGCCATCATCGGCGGGCGGCGGCTGAAGGTCGCGGCGACGCTGGCCTACGACGAGTTCCTGAACACGCTCAACTGGCCGCTGGGTGCTGCGATCGCGATCCTGCTGCTGGTCGCCAACGTCGTCATCATCGTCGGCTGCAACCGGCTGATCGAGCGTCGCTACAAGCAGGTGTTCGAATGAACCGCAACGGCCCCGTCGCGCTGATCTTCCACACGCTGTTCCTGGCCTTCCTGCTGGCGCCGATCCTGATCGTCTGCGTCGTCGCCTTCACCTCCCAGGGCTATCTGTCGCTGCCGACGGA
>JAEZPL010000083.1 GCA_023413605.1 Pseudomonadota bacterium | reverse complement strand
AGTCCTGCTTGAGGAGTGGGCCGCAAGGGCCAGATCGCTGCGTTTTGTAGCTTTCTGCCCGACCCGTCGGCGCCTCGTCGGCGGCCATCGCGTCGGGAGGCGCTTTATATGCCCCCTCATCCGAGGCACGCAAGAACTTTTTTTCGACCCATTCCGATTTTTTCCCACGACCCGTTCGGTGGGGGTGATGTGAACGCGCGAAACGATTTGGATCGCGATGGTCCGGTGAGCGCCTGCGCACGCGCGCCCTCTCGGCAAAGAGCCGATTCGGCACCCTCCGATGCTATCGCCACAGGACTTCACGTAAGATTTTAAGTCTGCGCATTTACGATCAACTTCGTGTTGCGCTGGAAACGTTGTGCAAATGACATTGTTTTAATTATGTTTTCATGCGCATTGATCATATGACTGCAATCACCGGATAAAGACGGCCAAACAAAAGCTTGACGCTGGGCAATGGTTCGTTAACCACGACCGCGTAGAACTTATGAGCGGCAAGGAGCCGCCTTCAGCCGAACGCCGGAACCTGTCCACCAAGGTCCGAAAACCACGGTCGCGCTGAACCATCTGACGAAGGCTGACAAAGCGTGACACTGCTTAGCGCGCCGACCGCCGTTCAGGGACAGCCCTCGGCTTCCTTCTCTTCCGAAACTATTACCCGTCGGGCGTCTCTCGGCGTCCTTCAGGGCGCCGTACTGCCCGCGCTGGTGCGGAACGAGTTGCTGCCGGAAATTTTCGCAGCGACCGCACTCCGCGCGCCCGATCGCACGGCCATTATCTTTGATGGACAACGCGTCACCTATGCCGAGTTGGACGCGCGATCCAATCGCGTCGCCAACGCGTTGCGCGCCCGCGGCTATGGCCCCGGCACCTTCATCGGCCTGTGGATGACCCGGTCGCTGGACCTTCATGTGGCTCTGCTGGGCATCCTGAAGACGGGCGCCGCCTATCTGCCGTTCGACACGGATGTTCCTGCCGACCGCGTGGCGATCAGCCTTGCCGATTGCGCCGCGCCGGCGATCCTCGTCGATCTGGTGACCAGCTCGAAGGCTTCCGATCTACCCGTGCCGGCGCTGCGCGTCGCCGACCTGATGTCGGACGATGAGAGAGCGCCGGATCTGCGCGCCGATGGCGTGTCGTCGGACGATCCGGCCTATGCCATTTACACCTCGGGTTCCACGGGCAAGCCCAAGGGCATCGTGATCAGCCACGGGAACATCTGCCATTACCTCCGTGCGGCCAACACCGTGTATGGCCTGACCGAGGAGGATGTGGCGTTTCAGGGCGCTTCCGTCGCGTTCGACCTGTCGCTGGAGGAGATCTTCGTCCCCTACCTCGTCGGCGCGACCCTTTGGGTGGCGAGCCGGCAGGTGCTCGACGAGGCGGACCGGCTGGCTGACGTGCTGAACGAAGCCGGCATCACCGTTCTGGACACGGTGCCGACCCTTTTGGCCATGCTGCCGAAGGACGTGCCGAGCCTGCGCATCATCATCCTGGGTGGCGAGGCCTGCCCGCCCGCGGTGGCGGCGCGCTGGTGCCGTCCGGGCCGGACGATCTTCAACAGCTACGGCCCGACCGAAGCGACGGTCGTCGCCACCATCGCCGAGGTGCGTCCCGACGAACCCGTCACCATTGGCCGTCCGATCCCGAACTACACCGGTTATGTGGTGGACGAGAATCTGGCGCTCGTCGGTCCCGGCGTGCAGGGCGAACTGCTGATCGGCGGCCCCGGCGTGGCCAAGGGCTATCTCGGCCAGCCCGACCTGACCGAGCAGAAGTTCATCCGCAATCCGTTCTTCCTCGACGCGCCGGACCCGGTGCTCTACCGTTCGGGCGACGCGGTCAGCATCGACGAGCAGGGCAACCTGCTGTTCCACGGCCGCATCGACGATCAGGTGAAGATCCGCGGCTTCCGTCTGGAACTTGGCGAGATCGAGGCGAAGCTGACGAACATTCCCGGCGTTTCCCAGGCGACGGTGGTCCTGCGCAACGACACCGGCATCGACCGGCTGGTGGCCTTCCTGGTGCCGCAGGCCGGCGCCTCGCTGGACAAGACCGCGTTGCGCAACACGCTGCGCGCGCAGTTGCCCAGCTATATGGTTCCATCGCATTTCGAGCTGACGGATCGCCTGCCCCGCCTGACCTCCGGCAAGGCCGACCGCAAGACCCTGCAGAAGGCTCCGCTGACCGACGACGCTGGCCCCGGCGAGCAGGAGGAACCGCAGTCGGAGACGGAAGCCGCCTTGCTGGAGGCCGCGAAGCGCGTCTTCCCCGGTCAGGCGATCCCGTTGGGTGCGGATTTCTTCATGGATCTCGGCGGGCATTCGCTGCTCGCCGCGCGTTTCGTGTCGGCGGTGCGCGAGACAAAGCATCTGGACGGGCTGACGCTGCAGGACGTCTATGGCGCCCGCACGCTGCGCGCCATGGCGGAAAGGCTGAACGCCCGGTCCCCCCGGGATGCGTCGGGTGCCCCGGTGCGCAAGAACCTGTCCTTCACGCCGCCGCCGCTGATGCGCCGCTTTCTGTGCGGGGCCGCGCAGGCGGTCGCCCTGCCCTTCATCCTGGCGCTGATGACCGCCCAGTGGCTGGGCGTGTTCGTCAGCTACATGCTGCTGTCGGGCGAAGACGCGAACTTCTTCCAGGAGATCGCGACGCTGCTCGGCGTCTACATGGTGATCAACGTCGCCACCGTGCTGATCGCCGTCGCCGCCAAGTGGCTGGTCATCGGGCGGACCAAACCGGGCCGCTATCCCTTGTGGGGCGCTTACTATTACCGCTGGTGGCTGGCGCAACGCTTCATCAGCCTGGTGCATCTGAAGTGGTTCCAGGGCTCCCCCGTCATGCGGGTGCTGCTGCGCTCGCTGGGCGCCAAGGTCGGTGACGACGCTCTGATCGGCGAGTTCGAGTCCGGCGCCGTGGACCTCGTCACCATCGGCAAGGGTGCGGCCATCGGCGGCAAGGTGAAGCTCGCCAACGCGGAGGTGATCGGCAACGAGCTGGTCATCGGCACCGTGGAGATCGGCGACGACGCCTACATCGGCACATCCTGCGTCATCGGCCATAACGCCGTCGTCGGCGCCGGCACGGAGTTGGCTGACCTGACCGCCCTGCCCGCCGGGGCCAAAACCGGCACTTATGAGGTGTGGGACGGCTCTCCCGCCCGCCGCACCGGCGCGGTTGCGCGCGACGAGTTGCCGGCTCAGGCGGAGGCGAGCGCTCTGCGCAAGGGGCTGCACGCGGTGTTCTACACGGCGATGCTGCTGGCCTTGCCCCCGATCACGCTGATGCCGATCTTCCCGGCCTTCTACCTGTTCGACAAGCTGGACGGCGTGCTGGGGGCCGCCTTCGGCATCAACTACCTCTATTACCTGCCGCTGATCGCCTGGCCGACGGCCATGGCCCTGGTCGGCGTGACGGTTCTGATGATCGCCGCCGTGCGCTGGATCGTCCTGCCGCGCGTCGAGGCTGGGACCTACTCCGTCCACAGCGGCTTCTACCTGCGCAAGTGGATGGTCGCGCTGTCGACCGAGGTGATGCTGGACACGCTCAGTTCGCTTTACGCAACCGTCTACATGCGGGTGTGGTACCGGCTGATGGGCGCCAAGATCGGCAAGGACGCGGAAATCTCGACCAACCTCGCCGGCCGCTACGACCTCGTGGAGATCGGCGAGAAGTGCTTCATCGCGGACGAGGTGGTGCTGGGTGACGAGGACATCCGCCGTGGCTGGATGTTCCTGAAGCCGGTGAAGACCGAGGCGCGCGTGTTCGTCGGCAACGACGCGGTGGTGCCGCCGGGCGCCAGCATTCCCACCGGATCGCTGATCGGCATCAAGTCGAAGCCGCCGGGGAACGAGGCAATGTCCGCCGGGGAGACATGGTTCGGCAGCCCGCCCATCAAGCTGCCGGTCCGCCAGCGGTTCGACGGCGTGGGCGCCAACTGGACCTACGAGCCGTCGAAGGCCCGCCGTTTCGGCCGCGCCGTGTTCGAGGCCTTCAGCCTGTCGATGCCGACAATGCTGTTCATCACCTTCGGCACGCTGGCCGTGGAGCTGTTCGCCCCGGCGATCCTGGACCAGCGCTACGGCACGTTCCTGGCGCAGTTCCTGGGCGTCAGCGTCGCCATTCCGGTGGCGATGGTCGCGGTGGTGGTCTTGGTGAAGTGGCTGCTGATGGGCCGCTATGAGCCGACCATGAAGCCGATGTGGTCCTGGTGGGCCATGAAGACCGAAGCGGTGGCGGTGCTGTACTGGGGGCTGGCCGGCAAGGTTCTGCTCGACCATCTGCGCGGGACGCCGATGCTGCCCTGGGTGCTGCGCCTGTTCGGCACCAAATTCGGCAAGGGCGTCTTTATGGACACCACCGACATCACGGAGTTCGATTGCGTGTCGGTCGGCGACTACACCGCGGTGAACGCCCTGTCGGCCCTCCAGACGCACCTGTACGAGGACCGCGTGATGAAGGTCGGCCGCGTCGCGGTGGGCGACGGCGTCACCATCGGGGCCGGCTCCACCGTGCTGTACGACACGCATGTCGGCGACTACGCCCGCCTCGGCCCGCTGACTCTCGTCATGAAGGGCGAGGAGATCCCGGCCCACACGGAATGGTCCGGTGCCCCGGCGGAGCCCGTCACCGAGCCGCACGCCGAGGCGAAGGCGGACCTGAAGGCCGCGGCATAAGGCCAGTATGGTTTTGGAAGAGAGGGCCGGCCGGCGGGTCGGCCCTTTTCCTTTTCCCGCCTTGCTTTCCGCTGGATGCGGCCATGCCCCGCCATCTCGCCGCAGGGGTGCCGTTCCCGTTGTGCGCGGGGCGCAGCGGTGTATAACGGTGCCCGAGCGTGGCCCTGGCCCTTTTGCGCGCTCCCGCGCGCCGCATCGGGGCCTGTGACCCAAGAACAGGAAGGAAGCCCCCGAATGCCCGACGATACCAGCCTTGCCCGCGGTGCCTCGACGCTGTTTCCGCTGACCAAGGACGACACGACCTACCGCAAGCTGACCTCCGATTATGTGTCGGTCGTCGAGTTCGACGGCGAGCAGGTTCTGAAGGTGGAGCCGGAAGGCCTGCGCCTGCTGGCCGAGGAAGCGTTCAAGGACATCAACCACCTGCTTCGTCCCGGCCACCTGGGCCAGATCCGCGCGATCCTCGACGACCCGGAGGCCTCGCCGAACGACAAGTTCGTGGCGCTGGACCTGCTGAAGAACGCCAACATTGCCGCCGCCGGCACCCTGCCGATGTGCCAGGACACCGGCACCGCCATCATCATGGGCAAGAAGGGCCGCCGCGTCTGGACCAAGGGCGGCGACGAGGCCGCGCTGTCCGAAGGCGCGCGTGACGCCTACCTGAAGCGCAACCTGCGTTACAGCCAGCTCGCCCCGATCTCCATGTACGAGGAGAAGAACACCCGCAACAACCTGCCCGGCCAGGTGGAGATCTACGCGGAGGGCGAGGACGCCTACAAGTTCCTGTTCATGGCCAAGGGCGGCGGGTCGGCGAACAAGACCTTCCTGCACCAGGCGACCCCGTCGGTGCTGGCGCCGGACCGTCTGCTGAAGTTCCTTGAGGACAAGATCCGCTACCTCGGCACCTCGGCCTGCCCGCCCTACCACCTCGCCATCGTCATCGGCGGCCTGTCGGCCGAGCAGAACCTGAAGACGGTGAAGCTGGCGTCGGCCCGCTACCTCGACAACCTGCCGACCGAGGGCGGCGAGGACGCGCACGCCTTCCGCGATCTGGCCATGGAGGCCGAGGTCCACAAGCTGACCCAGACCATGGGCATCGGCGCGCAGTTCGGCGGCAAGTATTTCTGCCACGACGTCCGCGTCATCCGCCTGCCGCGCCATGGCGCCTCCATGCCGATCGGCATCGGCGTGTCCTGCTCGGCCGACCGTCAGGCGGTGGGCAAGATCACCAAGGACGGCATCTTCCTGGAGCAGCTGGAGACCGATCCGGCCAAGTACCTGCCGGAGATCACCGACGGCGATTTGGCCGGCGAGGTGGTGAAGATCGACCTGAACAAGCCGATGAGCGAGATCCTCGCCACGCTGACGCAGTACCCGATCCGCACTCGCCTGTCGCTGACCGGCCCGCTGATCGTCGCCCGCGACCTTGCCCATTCCAAGCTGCGCGCCCAGCTGGACGCCGGCGAGCCGCTGCCGGACTATTTCAAGAACCACCCGATCTACTACGCCGGCCCGGCCAAGACGCCGGAAGGCTACGCCTCGGGTTCCTTCGGTCCGACGACCGCCGGCCGCATGGACAGCTTCGTCGACCAGTTCCAGGCGGCGGGCGGATCCATGGTCATGCTGGCCAAGGGCAACCGCAGCCCCGAGGTGACGGCGGCCTGCCAGAAGCACGGCGGCTTCTATCTGGGCTCCATCGGCGGCGCCGCCGCCCGTCTGGCCCAGGACTGCATCAAGAAGGTGGAATGCGTCGAGTATCCGGAACTCGGCATGGAAGCCATCTGGCGCATCGAGGTCGAGGACTTCCCGGCCTTCATCATCGTGGACGACAAGGGCAACGACTTCTTCAAGGAGTTGAAGCTCGCCTGATCCGGTACCCTTCCCCTCTCCCGGTCCCGCCGGGAGAGGGAGGGGCCTGCGGCCTTGCCGCAGGAGGGGGGAGCAAGGTCCCACCGAGACGCACCTTCCTCCAACCTCGCCCGTTAGAGACAGCATGACACCCGAACAGATCCAATCCCGCGTTCTCTACCGCGACGGGCTGATGCTCATCCTCGACAAGCCGGCCGGCGTGCCGGTCCACGCCGGTCCCGGCGGCGGGCCGAACCTGGAGCGGTACTTCGATGCCCTGCGCTTCGGCTTCCCGAAGCCGCCTGGCCTTGCCCATCGGCTCGACCGCGACACGTCGGGCTGCCTGATCCTTGGGCGGCATCCGAAGGCGTTGCGCAAGCTCGGCAAGCTGTTCCAGGACGGCAAGGTGGACAAGACCTATTGGGCCGTCGTCGCCGGCTCCCCGCCGGAGGAGCATGGCCGGATCGAGCTGCCGCTGAAGAAGGTCACCAACAAGACCGGCGGCTGGCGCATCGTCGTGGCAGACGATGGGCAGTCCGCCGTAACCGATTACAAGGTCATGGGCCGCGGCGACGGCATGACGTGGCTGGAACTGAAGCCGCACACCGGTCGCACGCACCAGATCCGTGTGCATTGCGCGACGGCGCTCGGTTGCGCCCTGCTGGGTGACCCGCAATATGGCGGGCCGGGGGACCGGCCGCTGCATCTGCACTCCCGCGCCATCATCCTGCCTCTCTACCCGTCGCGGGAGCCGGTGGGCGCCGTCGCACCGGTGCCGGCCCACATGCAAAAGGCGCTGACGGCCTGCGGCTTTGCCGAGACCGTCAGCGCCTGATCTGGATTAAGGCACTCGTCCGTCAGCGGGCCGGCGGCGTCACGCGCGCCATTCGGCGCCGGCCGTCGCTTCGGCTTCCGGCTCGCGCACCGAGTAGCCGACATAGCCCGCCACGATGGCCAGCAGGGCGTGCAGCCAGATGTCGTTGCCGTGCAGCGGCACCAGACCGAACATGGTGTTCAGGCCCGGAATCAGACCGGCGACCGTAAGCACGGCGTAGATGACCGCAACGCTTCTCAGATAGCTGCGCGAGGCCAGACGGCCCGAAAAATAGGCAAAAAAAGCCCATAGGCCGAACAGAAGATGCACGATGTTGTGCAGCAGGTTGACCGGGAACAGGCCCAGCAGCAGCCCGTGGAAGGATTCGACGACGAGCGTCACGCCGTCGCCCGGCGGAGACAGGAAGGTCGGCACGAAGCCGAGGATCCCGACGGCGGTGAAGGCCACCGCGTAGATCAGGGTTACGTTGCGCCACCACATGAAACATCTCCGTTGGTAGGGGCGTTGATCCGGTGGCCTTACCAACACAGGGTTCTATGGGGCGTTCCGCATTGCGGCCTCTTCCGCCTTCTCCTTCGGGCTCACCGCAACCGCCTTGACCGGGCACACGGCGACGCAGGCGCCGCAACCCGTGCAGTCCGCGTCCTCGATGTTCGGCAACCAGCGGCCCCGCCCCAGGGGACGGAATCGAATGGCCGCGGTGTCGCAATGATCGGCGCACATGCGGCAGTCCACCCCACCGAAGGACAGGCAGCCGGAGCCGATCCGCGCGACCAGCGGCCAGGGTGCCGCGTCGCCGGTGCGCGCCAACGCTCCCGTAGGGCAGGCTTCCGCACAGGCCCCGCAGAAGGTGCAGCCTCCCTTTGCGAAGTCCACGGTCGGGCGGCCGATTCGGTCGAAGACGATGATGCCCTCCGGGCAGGCCGGGCCGCAGCGTCCGCAAGCGTCGCAGGCCGAGGCGAAGGCCCGCGCCTCCGCCACCGCCCATGGCGGGCGGATCACCCCAGGATCCGACCGGAATTGCCCTCTCAAAAGGCTGGCGCGGCTGACCGCCATGACGCTGTTCTCCCCCGGACGCCGTTTCCCTTGCCAGGGTGGCACCGATTGCCAATGCTTGGCACCAAAGTTGCGTAACCACTGAAGCTCGCAGGGGGGGCCGGCGCCTTGATCTTCGTCAAAGCGGCGAAGCATGCATCAGCAAGGATGTCCGGCCCCAGCAGGATGACACGACAAGGCAGCGCAAGGACGGCCGGCATGGTCCCCATCGGCAACACCACCGCGCGGTGGATGACGCTCCGCTACCAGCTTGCGCTGGGGGTGATCGCCCTGTGCACGCTGCTTGGCTTCTTCATGACCGAACGGGTCATCAACCAGCACGCAGACATGCTGGAGGTGGTCAACATTTCCGGCCGGCAGCGCATGCTGTCGCAACGCACCGCCCTGCTGGTCGAGCAGTTGCGCAACGCCCGGTCCGACGCCGAACGGCAGGACATCACCCGCCGTCTGGCCGAGGCGACGGAAATGTTCGAGAGCGCCCACCGCCGTCTGACCGGCGCCGGTCCGGAGCCAGCACTGGGTGTCGCCGTCCGCAACCTGTATTTCGACGGGCCGGAGCCGCTGAACGAACTGGTGCTGCGCCACATCACGGCGCTGCGCGCCGTCATCGCCGCCGGACCCACAGGTCTGCCGCCCGGCATGCCGGAGGCCGAGACGATCACGCGCCAAGCGGTCGGCCCCCTGCTGTCGCGGCTGGAGGACATGGTTGCACGCTACCAGGAAACGGGCGAGCGCGGCTTTGGCCTGCTGCACCGGCTGGGTCTGGCGGCCCTGCTGCTGACGTTGGTGGCGCTGGTCGCAGAGGCGCTGGTGATCTTCGGCCCAATGGTCCGGCACGTTCAGCGCCAGTTCGCCGACATCACCCGCATGACGGAGGAGTTGGAGGAGGCGAACGAGACGCTGGAGGAACAGGTCCGCGTCCGCACGGCGGAGTTGCACGCCGCCAAGGAGGCCGCCGAGCAGGCCCACCTCGCCAAGTCGCGCTTCCTCGCCCACGCCGGCCACGATCTGAAACAGCCGCTTCAAGCCATCAACATGTTCACCGGCATGCTGGAACGGCAGGTGGACAAGCCCCGCGCCCAAGCCCTGGTGAAGGACCTGCGGCTGGCCCAGCGGTCGATGCAAGACCTGCTGAACGCGATTCTGGAGATCTCGAAACTCGAATCGGGCGTCGTGGAGCCGAGACCGACCGACATACCCCTGGCCCCGCTGTTCGACCAGTTGGAGGCGGAATTCACCGGACTGGCCGAGGAAAAGGGACTTTTCCTGCGCGTCGTGCCAACCGACCGCGTGGTGCACAGCGACCCGTCGCTGCTGGAACGCATCCTGCGCAACCTGCTGACCAACGCGGTGCGCTACACGGAACAAGGCGGCGTGCTGCTGGGCTGCCGCCAGCGCGGGCACACTCTGTGGATCGAGGTCTACGACACCGGACGCGGGATCGCCGAATCGGACCGCCGCCGCATTTTCGAGGAGTTCGTGCAGCTTGACCGGGCCGACCGTGACCGCAGCGAAGGCATTGGCCTTGGCCTTGCCATCGTGGAGCGTCTCGCCCGGCTGCTCGACCATCGCCTTGCCATGCGGTCGACTGAAGGGCGCGGGTCGGTATTCGCGGTCGGCGTACCGCTCGCCGTATTGTCAGACCAAACGGTCGCGGCCTGATTCCTTCACCAGCAGCACCGCCTGCGTGCGGCTTCCGACGCCCAGGGCTTTCAGCACACCGGTGACGTGGGTCTTGACCGTGGACAGGTTCAGGCCCAACCGCTCCCCGATCTCCTGGTTCGACAGGCCCTGGGCCAGCAGATCCAGAACCTCCAGCTGACGGCGGGTCATGCCGTCGAAGATGCTGGGCTGCTGCGGCTTCGGCGCCGGCTGGACCGGGGCGCCGGGCATGCCGAGCACCGGTGGGACATAGGAACCGCCGGCCATCACCAGACGCAGAATGTTCACCACCAGAACATCGTCGGTCGATTTCGGGATGAAGGCGCGCACGCCGCGAGACAGCACCGCGCGCATTTCGTCCGGCGAATCGATCATGGAGAAAACGACCACCGGCACCGGCGCCACACGCTTCACCAGCGCCTCGACGTCGTCGAGTCCGCCAAGGCCCGGCATGCGCAGGTCCATGATGACGAGATCGAACGGACCGCCGCTGTCGAGCTGCTGGTTGAGCTGGCCGAAATTCGTCGCGGCCACCACCTCCGCCGCCTCGTTCAGTTCCCCGACCAGATGGGTCAGGCCGCTGCGTACGATGGAATGATCGTCAGCGATCAACACCTGCATGGAAAAACCTGCATCGCGCATCTCGGACCAAAGTGCGAACTACCGAGTGAACGTCATACGCCGACCGAACGTTTCGCGCCACAGTTGATGCGTCTTTTCTTAAGCTTTCCGCCGCTCTGCGCCCTTCCAAACACGCCGGTATGCGTCCGCGTCGTCAACGTCTTCCAGCGTGGCGACTGTTCCCACCTTGGTACCGGGCGGCAGGCCGGCCAGCGTGTCCTGCAACGCGTGGCGGGTGGACCAGCGCACGCCATCGAACATCCCGGCTGGCAATGGCGCGGTGCGGCGGGCACCGACCAGCCAATAGCCACCATCGCCGGCCGGCCCGAACACGACGTCATGGCGCCCCAGGCTGCGAAAGGCATCGGCGATGTGTCCGGCCCGGATGCAGGGAATGTCGCTGCCGACCAGCACCGCCGGCCCGGGCGGGCGTCCACCGAGCGCCCGCCTCATGCGTATTCCCAGGTCACCCCTGCCCTGCCCGACCCGGCGTGTTCGAATCGGCCAGCCGCGCTCCCCGGTCGCACGGTCCGGTGTCACGGCCAGCCACAGCACCCAACGTGGATCCCGCGCAAGCCGCCGCAGCAGGCTCGCCAAAGTCAGGCGATAGAACCGCCAAGCGGCCAAGTCCCCGACCTCCGCCGCCAACCGGCGCTTGCCGCGTCCCAGGCGCGGCGGTCGGGCGAAGACGATCAGATGGTTGCGTCGCATCATCCGTACAGCCTTCGGATCACATGCGGCGGCACACCGGCGAAGTAAAGGGACAGGCAGGCCAGATTGCGCATCGGCCGCAGCCACCAGCCATCGCGCTCATAGCGTACCGCCGACGTCATGGCCTCGACCGGAAGCGCGCGCAGGCGCGCCCGGCCGATGCGCCTCACCAGATCGACGTCTTCCATCAATGGAAGGAATCGAAAACCGCCAATTTCCTCGTAAAAACGACGCGCGATCAACAAACCCTGGTCGCCGTAAGGCAGTCCGAGAACGCTGGCCCGCCACGTCGCCATGCGCTCGACGCGCCGCGACGCCGGATGGTCGCTGACAAAGCGCAGGCGGAAATACCCGGCGCGCGTCGCGTTCGCGGGGTCACCGATGAACCGTTCCACGGCGTCCCGCCAGCCCACCCCCAGGCGGGTGTCGGCGTGCAGGAACAGCAGCCAGTCCTCCGTGGCTGAAGCGGCCCCGGCGACAAGCTGCGGCCCCCGGCCGGCCGGCGCCGTCACCACCGTCGCACCGGCTTGACGGGCAAGGGCCACGGTTTCGTCGGTGGATCCTCCGTCCGCCACGACCACCCGCACGGCCCGGCCCAGCGCGGCCAGCGTCGCCGTCAGCGTCGCCGCAGCGTTCAGCGTGGGAATGACGACGACGACCGACATCGGCAGGCGGTGGTGATCATGGGTTCAGGAGAAACAGATAGGCCGGAGCAAACAAAAAGGGCGCCGCGGTTGCGACGCCCTTCTGTTCCGATGGTCGGCGGTCTCCCCGCAAGGAAGCGACCGCCTGCCGGATCACTGCACGCGGATGAGGATCTGCGCACGACGGTTCGACGGCTCGCGCACGTTCGCACCGGTCTGGACGAGCAGCTGGGTCTCACCCTTGCCCTCGACCGTGATCTGGTTGGCCGGCACGCCCTTGCTGACCAGAGCGTTCTTCACGGCGTCGGCGCGACGCAGCGAGAGCTTTTGGTTGTAGGCCGGCGAACCCGACGTGTCGGTGTGGCCGATCACGTGGATGCTGACGGCGCGCACCTTGCCGGCGGCGGCGGCGGCATCGCTGATGATCTTGTCCGACACCGGGGTGATGTTGGCCTTGTCCCAGTCGAAGAACACCAAGTACTCGGTCTGCGGCTGGGCCTGGACCGGAGCCGCCGGGGCGACCGGAGCGGCGGCCGGGGCGGCCGGGGCCGAACCGAACGTGTAGCGCAGGCCGGCCAGGATGCTGTGGTTGGAGTACTCGCCCTTCACGTTGGTCGGGCCGAAGTCATACTTCGGGTCCAGCGTGGCGAAGTAGCGGTAGTCCAGCGTCAGGGCCAGGTTGTCGGTCAGGTTGTAGGACGCACCGACGATGCCCTGGTAGGCGAACACCCAGTCGCTGTCGCTGAAACCGCCCAGCTTCTGGCGGACCTGGGCGATACCGGCACCGGCACCGATGTACGGCGTGAACGCGGTACCGGTGTTGATGTCGTACAGGGCGTTGCCCATGAAGGCGATGGAGCGGGCGTTGCCGCCGGCGCCGTTCAGCGCGAGGTTGGTGCTCTCGGTGTTGTCGACCGGGTTGTTCCAGCGCCAGGCGAACTCCAGCTCGGCGCGCACGCCGTAGGAGGTGGCGTAACCGGCCGACAGGTCACCGATGCCACCGATCTTGTAGTCCGACTTGGCGCCGAAGCCGGTGCCCTCGAAGCGGAAATCGGAATCGCGAGTCCAGTTCACGCCGGCGCCAGCGCCGACGTAGAAGCCCTCGGGGGCAGCCATGGCGGCGGTCGGCAGCATGATCGCAACGGCCGTCCCGAGCAAAATCCCACGCAGAGTCATTTTCTTCTTTCCCTTGTTGACGGCAGTGTCGGGCCGGTCAAGTGAACCACTGACGAACTGGAGAGATCGGATCATACTCTTTGGGATAGCACCCAACGCACCATCTTCACTCACAGTCGCCGCGCAGGCCCGCCGTATTCCGTCGGCGGTTGAAACTTCCAGTGATCCAGATATCAGCAAGGCCCCGGTGTCACAAGACCCCTGTTGTAAGAACTCCAGCCCTGTTGCATTTTTGCAGCCTTCCGGCTGACTGCCTGACCTTTGAGAAGGATTCGCATCCGTGATTGGCTCTTCGAGCGATGACCTCGACTATCCATTGTCTGGCCAGCCGGAGGATGGACACAGCCAGAAGATTGAATTCGGGCTCTTATGGATACGCCTGCCTTTGCCGTATCGGCTGAATCACGTCAATGTTTGGGCCATTGACGATGGGGATGGCTGGGCCGTCGTGGACACCGGTCTGGCAGACGACCGCACACGCGGGATTTGGGACGATCTGCTGGTTGGTCCTTTGCTGGGGCGGCCCGTGAAGCGGGTCATCGCGACCCATTTCCATCCCGACCACATCGGGTTGGCAGGCTGGCTGACGGAACGCGCAGGCGCGCACTTCGCCGCCAGTCTGGCCGACTGGCTCTTCGCCCGCGCGCTCAGCACCGACTCGTCACCCGGTCTCGCGGCCTCGATGGAGAGCTTCTACCGGCGCGCCGGACTGGACGCCGAAACGCTGGCCGCCATCGTCGCGCGCGGCAATTCCTACGCCCGGTCGGTGGATATGATCCCGCCGACGCTCACGCGTCTGCGCCATGGCGATTCGCTGGCGATCGGTGGAAACACATGGCGGGTGATCACAGGTGGTGGCCACACACCGGAATCAGTGTGCCTGTACCGGACGGAGACGCCGCTCCTCATTTCAGGGGATCAGGTGCTGCCGCGCATCAGCCCGAACATCAGCGTCTGGCCGAACGAACCCGACGCGGACCCTCTGCGCGACTTCCTGGCGTCCTTCGACGCGCTGCTCGCCTTGCCGGAGAATGTTCTCGTTCTGCCATCGCACGGACGGCCGTTCCGTGGCCTGCACCGGCGCCTTGCCGCCCTGCGGAACCATCACGAGGAACGGCTTGCCGAAATCGGGGCCTTTTGTCGCATACCGCGGACAGCGGCCCAAGTGGCCGACAGGCTGTTCGGCGGCGGGCTTGATCCGCATCAGGCCGTGTTCGCGGTCGGAGAGGCGGTTGCCCACCTCAACCATCTGCTTCGCCGCGGCACACTGGAGCGCCGCAACGAACCGACCGGCATCGACCGATACAACTGGGTTGGGGGCTGACTCTACCGCCACACCGACTTACGATTCGGCGACCATCTCGAACTGGTCGGAGTCGAGCAGCGCCGTGACCGCAAGGGTCTTCAGGGTCTTGGGATCATCCGTCCGCTGCATCTGGGCGTGCTGGGTGCCCAGCCCGTCCTTACGAACGGCAATCACTTCCCAGATCCCGCCGCCGGGCCCAAGCCTCCGAAACATCTGGCCTTCGACGACTTCGCGCTTTCTGCGCATATCCGCTCTCCAAAACCCAAAATTCCAGAACCCCTGCTACACGGCTCCGGCACATCATTCAAACACGATATGGCCCCGCCTTGGCGAGAGTCCGTTATAGGACAGGCGCAAAGCAAAGCCGGGATGTAGCCGGGGTGCAACATTTCCGTGGTGCGGAACAACGGCGCCTCTCCTTGTGGTGGATGCGCCGCAGCATTCCCGCCGGGCGCATCCACCGCACAAACATCACCGCCTCAAGGAGGCCGTGGAACAATCCCGCGCGCGCGGCGTTTTTACGCGCATGAAAATCGATCACGACGTGATTCTCCTCGCGACCCGCCTGGTGGAAGAACTGGGCGAGTCCGCCATCCGTATAAGCCGTGTACGCCTTGTGGAATTGACGGCTGCCAACAATCTCAGAGCCGCCGCATTCTGGCGCGACGTGCTGCGCACATCCGAACGGTTGCTGGCCGAACGGTCATCCCGCATGCCGCCACCGCCCGCGGCCGGCGCGTCCGTGGTGGCCGAGGGAATGAGGCCGTAGCTATCCCGCCGTAACTATCCCAATGCATAGATGCAAAAAAGATCCGGCGGTTTCCCGCCGGACCTTTCGCCTGACGGCCTCCGCGCTCCACCGCAAGGTGGATGCGTCGTGCCGTTCCGTACGTGATCGACCAGCCCTTACTTGGACGCCTTACTTGACCTGGGCGTACTGGCCGTTATTCCAGCGGTACCAGACATAGGCCGGGGTGGTCACGTCGCCCTTGGCGTCGAAGCCGATGGTACCGATCACGGTCTTGTACGTACCGCCCTTGTGCAGCACGTCCGCAACCTTGGCGGCGTCGGTCGAGTTGGCGGCCTTCACCGCGTCGGCCCAAATCTGCAGGGCGGCGTAGGTGTAGAGGGTGTAGCCCTCCGGCTCATAGCCGGCCTTGCGGAACTTCTCCACGGCGGCCTTGGCTTCCGGCAGCTCGCGCGGGTCCGGGCCGAAGGTCATCATGGTGCCTTCGCCGGCCGGGCCGGTGATGGACCAGTACTCGTTGGTGACCAGCGCGTCGCCCGACACGATCGTGGCGTTGAGGCCCTGATCCTTCATCTGGCGGGCGATCAGGCCAGCCTCGGTGTGGTAGCCGCCGATGTAGACCGCGTCGATGCCTTCCTGCTTCAGCTTCGACACCAGGGCCGAATAGTCCTTCTCGCCCGCGGTGTAGGCCTCGTAGATCTTCTCCTTCTGGCCGCCGGCGTTCAGCGCCTTCTGCGTCTCGTCGGCCAGGCCCTTACCGTAGGCCGACTTGTCGTGCAGGATGGCGACGTTCTTGCCCTTGTAGTTCTGCAGCAGATACTTGCCGGCGATGATGCCCTGCTGGTCGTCACGGCCGCAGACGCGGAAGACGTTCTTCAGGCCCTGCTCGGTCAGCTTCGGGTTGGTCGAGGCCGGGGAGATCTGCAGGATGCCTTCCTCGGAGTAGACCTGCGAGGCCGGGATCGACGAGCCCGAGCAGAAGTGGCCGGCAACGAACTTCACGCCCGCCTTGGCCAGCTGGTTGGCCACGGCGACGGCCTGCTTCGGGTCGCAGGCGTCGTCGCCCACTTCCAGCTTCAGCTTCTGGCCGAGAACACCGCCGGCGGCGTTGATGTCCGCGACGGCCTGTTCCATGCCCTTCTTCATCTGCTCGCCGAAGGTGGCGTACTGGCCGGTGATCGGGCCGGCGGTGGCCACCGCGATGTCGGCCTTCGCCACCGAAGCAGTCAGAGCGGTCGCCGCAACCGCAACGAAGAGGGAAAGCTTGTAGTTCATGGTTTCGTTAGCTCCCTGTTATGGATCACCACGCGGAGCACCGCGGGGCGGTAGGGCCGGGTACCCCCGGAGGGAGCATGCCCGACGCTGCTAATGTTCTACTATACCCCCACTATCGCGGACTGCGACAGTTTCACCAGACCAACTATCCGAATTGGATAGGAGGAAAGCTGAATTACTCGGCGAGATTCGCGCCGACGCGCTCACGCCAACCGAACGGCCCGGACCGCTCGTACAACCAAGGATATTGAGAAACCATGCGCCGCGCCACGGCAAGTCGATAGGCTGTCAGTGTGATGGCGCCGATCACGGCCGTGTGCACCACGAATCCGTAGACCGACAGCAGCTGCCCACCGAACAGGCCCCAGACCAGGAATCGGTCGCCGATTCCCAGAAGCAGCGTGTAGGCGATCGCCATCGACATCGGCTTCCACCCTTCCGCAAGGGCCTGGCCCGTGAGGATGCCGCAGCCGCCGAAGACGATCACCGTGACGCCCAGGAAAACGGGCAGCGATGACCCGAGAAGGCCGTCCATCAGTGCCCTCCTTCCAGATAGGCCGAACGCACTTCCTCGTTGGCCAGCAGTTCGGCGCCCGTGCCGGACATGGTCACCTTGCCGTTGACCATGACGTAGCCGCGGTGCGCCAGCTTCAGGGCGTGGAACGCGTTCTGTTCCACCATGAACACGGTCATCTTCTGTTCGCGGTTGATGTCCTTCACCGCCTGGAAGATCTGCTTCACCACCAGCGGCGCCAGCCCCAGCGACGGCTCGTCGAGCAGCAGCAGGCGCGGCTGGCTCATCAGGGCGCGTCCGATGGCCAGCATCTGCTGCTCGCCGCCGGACATGGTGCCGGCGCGCTGGCC
>JAEZPL010000032.1 GCA_023413605.1 Pseudomonadota bacterium | reverse complement strand
GGTTATGCCCGCGTCAGACCTGTCTGAGTCAGACCTGCCCGCGTCAGACCTGAACGTCGAGGAACATGCCGCGCCGGTAATTGCGCGGAAGGGTGAGGATGCCGTTCACGACGAGGCTGGCCAGTTCGCGGACGGTGGGGATGCGCTGCCGGCCACCGCCGACGGATTCGGCCCGGTTCCGAACGCCCACGGCTGCGGGCGACGCGACGCGTCCGCCGCCGATGTCGGAGCGGATCGGTTCGTTGGAGCGTTCGCCGGTGCGTCGGGTTTCGACCATGCCGAACCCTTACCGCAAATGCGCCATACCGGCAAGGCACGGCACCCGGCACAGCCGCCTTGACTCAACTTATCCACAGAACGGTGCATAAGGCCGTGGATAAGCCTGTTGAACAGCCCGTCCCGCCTCATCGGCAAGCCATGCGGTCGTGTACCGGCCGACTCGGGCCAGGATCCCTCGGGCGGAGAAACGGATGTGCCACACCTGCGCTGGACGTAATCCCAAATCCGGTCTGGAACGGCTTGGGTTGCGTACCGACTATCAACGGGCAAGGGACGACCGACCAGCAATTTAGGATCGATCATCTCAAGGTCGATCTGCGGGGCAACCCCGGAAAGGACGACGATGGCCCATTACCTCGTGACCGGCGGCTGCGGCTTCATCGGGTCGCATCTCGCCGACCGGCTGATCGCCGATGGCCACAAGGTCACCATTCTCGACGATCTGTCCACGGGATCGCTGGCGAACAAGCCTGTGCTCGCGCGGCTCGTCGTCGGCGACGTCGCCGATCCCGACGCCGTGCGCGAGGCCATGGACCTCGACGGGGGCGGCGTGGACGGCGTGTTCCATCTGGCCGCCGTTGCCTCCGTTCAGCGCTCACGCGAATTGTGGGCGGAAACGCACCGCACCAACCTGTCCGGCACCATCACGATTTTCGAGGCGGCGCGCACCGCCCGCAACGGCCAGCCGGTGCCGGTGGTCTACGCCTCCTCCGCCGCGGTCTACGGCGACAACACGGCGACCCCGCTGCGCGAGGATGCGGCGACCTGTCCGCTGTCCGCCTACGGCGCCGACAAGCTGGGCTGCGAGTTGCACGCGCGGGTGGCCTGGGAAATCCACGGCGTGCCCACGGTGGGTTTCCGCTTCTTCAACGTCTACGGCCCGCGCCAGGATCCCGGCTCGCCCTATTCCGGCGTCATTTCGATCTTCGCCCGCCGCGTGTCGCGCGGAGAGGACGTGACGATCTTCGGCGACGGCCACCAGGTGCGCGACTTCGTCTTCGTCGGCGACGTGGTGCGCTTCCTCGCCCGCGCCATGGAACGGGGGCCGACGGGATCGGAGGTCTTCAACCTGTGCACCGGCCGACCGACCTCCCTGCTGATGCTGCTGGACGTGCTGCAGGAACTGTGCGGCAGCCGGGTGCAGCGCCACCATCAGCCGGCGCGCGCGGGCGACATCCGGGTGTCGATCGGCGATCCCGCCCGCCTGCGCAGTTCCTTCGGCGACGGTGCCCGCATCGGCCTGCTGCAAGGCCTGAGCGCGACGCTGACGGGGGAAATGCCGTAGGCAGCGCACACCGGTGGAGGCACGAAGGTCGGAAGAGTTCTTCCGACCTTCGTGTCGCCGTTTTCAGCGCCCTTCAAGCCGCACCGACCTCCTGAAGGATCCGCCGCACCACCTCGTCCATTGCCTCGACGATCTCCGGCGCCAGGGCTTCGCCGAAGCCGAATTGCCGCCCCTCCACCCCGTAGACGACCAGCCGTTCCGGCAAGCGGTCGAGCGCGCGGGCGGTCTCCACCGCCTCGGCAAGGCCGAAACGGTGGGTGGAGTAGCGGAAGAAGGCCGTGGGCAGCGGCTGCGCCGTAGCGTCCAGACGGTGGATGGTGCCGGGGGTGGCGCCGGATTGGGTGGCATCCACGACGATCACGGACCCAGCCCCGCTCCACGCCTCGATCAGCCCGGCGCCCTCGCCGCTGTGCTCCCGCACCGGCAGGCCCAGCGCGGCGAGCCGGTCGGCCACGAGCGGCCCGACCGCGTCGTCGCTGCGGTAGCGATTGCCAATGCCCAGGATCAGCAGCATGACCGGTCCCCCTCCTCCTGCCCCGGAGGAGGATAGCGCACCGCCCCCCTGCACGCGCCCATTTCAGATGTCGCGCCTCAGATGTCGCCCCTCAGATATCACGGTGCTCCAGGCGCGGCAGGCCGACGACCTTCAGGCGGCTTTCCCGCAGTTCCCCGACCTGATCCAGGATCGGGTGCGCGACGGCGGCGACGTGGGCGTTGATGCGCTTCAGATCGCGCAGGATGTCCAGCACGAGGGCGCTCGTCTCGATGCTTTCCGTGTCGCCCCGCCGCACGCGGTCCAGGTGGTGGACGGTCGCGTCGCGCTCCAGCGCCCGCACGGCGTCCTTGCCGGCGATGAGCTGGCGGGCCAGCCGCCGGTCCTCCGCGATGAAGGTGCCGAGCGCCGTGCGCAGGTTTTCCACGGTGTGGCGGTGCAGATCCTCCACCTCCTGGAAATCCTCCGCCGCGAAGTGAAGCTGGTGGCGGATGCGCTTGGCGGCCAAGTCCATCAGGCTTTTGTCGATGATGTCGCCGATATGCTCCAGGTTGATGGCGAAGGCCATGATGTCGTTGACGCGGCGGGATTCCGCTTCGTCCAGCTGGCCGCGCCCGAGCTTCGCCAGATAGAGCTTGATGGCCGTGTGCAGCCGGTCCACCTGATCGTCGGTGCGGCTGACCTCGGCGATGGCGCGCTCGTCGCCGTTGCGCAGCGCGGCGAGGCTGCGGACCAGCATATCCTCCACAAGGTCGCCGAGCCGCAGAGTCTCGCGCAACGCCCCGGCGATCGCGACGGAAGGGGTTTCCAGCATCGCCTCGTCGAGATGCCGGGGATGGGCCGCGTCGTCGGCGGTGGCGGCATCCGGGATCAGCCGTTCCGTCAGGCGGGCCAGCGGCCCGACCAGCGGCAGGAAGACCACCGCCAGCGCGACGTTGAAGACGACGTGGACCGTGACCACCGCCGTGAAGGGCGCCATGCCGCCCAGCGCGGACGTCACCAGGGGGATCAACGGCAGGACGACCAGCGCGCCCAGGCCGCGCACGATCAGGTTGCCCACCTGCACCCGCCGCGCCGCCGCGTTTTCCTTCGCGGTTTCCAGCACCACCGGCAGCGCGCCGCCCAGGTTGGCCCCCAGCACCAGCGCCACGGCCAGCGCCGGGTCGACCACATGCGCGCCGGCCAGCGAGGCGGTCAGCAGCACGACGGCAAGGCTGGCGTGCATGGCCGCCGTCAGCAGCGCCGCGACCAGCATCGCGAAGAAGGGCTCGCCCCCCAGCGCGCCCAGCATGGCCTTCACCAGTTCGGACTGCTCCACGGGAACGGCCGCGGTGCCCAGCAGGCGCAAGGCCAGCAGCATCAGCCCCAGCCCCACGAAGATGCGTGCCAGTTCGCGGCGGACGCGGTTCGCCTCCCCCAGTGCGTGCAGCGCGACGCCCAGCACCAGCAGGCTCGGCGACAGCCAGTGCAGGTCCACGGCCAACAGGCGCGTGACGAGGCTGGTGCCGACGTTCGCGCCCAGCATGACCGCCTGCGCCATGGCGGTGTCCAGGAATCCCTGCCCGGCCATCGCCGCGGTCATCAGCGCCGTGGCGGTGCTGCTCTGCACAGCCAGCGTCACGCTGGTCCCCGCCAGGAAGGCGGCGAACCGGTTCCGCGTTCCCAACCCCACCCATCGTCGAAGCGCCGCACCGCCGCAACGGAACACGCCGGAGCGCACAAGCCGCAGCCCCCACAGAAGGAGGGCCACGGCGCCGAGCATGTCGATCAGGATCAGGGTCGGAGAGATAATGGTCCTCCGTTCTGGAAGCGGCTTTCCCTAACCAGGGGTTTCAAAGGGGCAGCCGGCAGCCGTTCAAGAGCTGGCGCCCAGAAAGGTTGCCGTCATAAAATCGTAACAATCCTGGACCCGATCCTGATCCCTCGCGAACGGCGTATCACTTTGGCGCGGGCGCCAACGGGTCTCTCATCGCCGTGCCCCTACCCCCGTGTCACCAGCCGGATGCCCAGCGCCACCGGCAGGAGACCCAACAGATCCCAAGGCTGCACCATCTCGCCCAGCAGCAGCCACCCGAACAGCATCCCCAAAGGCGGCATCAGGAAGTGATAGGCGCTGGCCTCCGTTGCCGAGGTCCGTTGCAACAGCCGGAACCAGAGCAGATAGGCACCGATGGACGCCACCAACACCTGAAACGCCAGGGAACCCACCAGGCTTCCGGTCCAGCGGATGGCGCCCGCATCCTCCACCGCCAGCGCGACCGGCAGCAGCGCCAGCCCCGACACCAGCACCTGCACGCCCGTCCCCATCGACAGGCCCGCCCTGGGCGCCATCCGCTTGAACAGCAGCGTCCCCGCCGACAGCGCAACCAGCGCGCCGACCACCAGCGCGATCCCTGACGGCGCGTCCAGCCCGGTGCCAAGCCGCCCGCGCACCACCAGCCCCACCCCCAAGACGCCGAGCGCGAGGCCGAAACCCTTGCGCCACGTCATCGCCTCGCCCAGCAGCAGGGCGGCAAGCGCCGTGGTCAGCACCGGGTTGACGCTGATGATCAGAGCGGTCAGGCCCGACGACACCAGCGCCATGCCGCTGTAGCTGAGCCCCAGATACAGCGCATGGTTCAGCAGGCCGATCGCGGCAAGCGCGGCGAAGGTCCGCCCGCCCAGCCCGCGATGTTCGCCACGCAATCCCGCCACGCCCACCAGCAACACGCCCGCGATCAGAAAGCGCAGGGCCAGCAGCAACAGCGGCGGACAATCGGCCAGCCCGATCTTCCCAACCGCGAAGGCCGAACTCCAGGCAAGGCAGAAGGGCACGATCAGGGTCAGCGGCGCCCGGTCCGACGCGGCAGGCGACCGCCCGGCATCCATCGCGGCGTTCGATACGGTGTCCGACATGGCCTTGGAGTTCCCCTTTCCTCATGCGTCTGATACGGCCGGCGCATGAAGGCGTCGTCCGTATCACCCTCTCGATCAATGCCAACGCATTGATCTGCCGGGTTTGACGGTCGGCGGGCACTGGACGTGTTCATCCGCCGACCGTATGACCCTTTCGCACATGGCTGCGCCATGCGCTGCCGGGTTTGAACCGAAGGCCTTTGATGGAAGCCATCAAAGGCCTTCGGTATGAGAGAGGATGGGGGCGAGGCTTTCCATTTGGAAATGGAATGCTATGATACTACCCATTCACGTTTTCGATGGATCGCCCATGCGCGAGATGGACCTCGGCCTGCTGCGCACCTTCGTTTCCGTCGTGGACGCCGGCGGCTTCACGCGGGCGGGGGAGCGCGTGCACAAGACGCAATCCACCGTCAGCCAGCAGATCCGCCGGCTGGAGGAGCAGGTCGGCCTGTCGCTGCTCGACCGCAACAGCCGCTCGGTGCTGCTGACCGACGACGGAGAGCGGCTTCTCGGCTACGCCCGTCGCCTGCTGGCGCTGAACGACGAGGCGCACGCGGCGCTGTCCGGCCGCCCGGCGGCGGAAATGGTGCGGTTGGGCGTGCCCGAGGACTACGCGGTGGAACGTCTACCCCGCCTGCTGGCCGACTTCGCACGGCAGAACCGGCGGGTGCGGCTGGACGTGCGCTGCGACCTGTCGGTACGGCTGCGCGCGGACATCGAGACCGGCGACCTGGACTTGGCGCTGGTGAAGCAGGAACCCGGCCACCCCGGCGCCCACACCGCGTGGCGGGAACCGCTGTGCTGGGTCGGCCCCGCCGACGAGGATTTGCACCGGGAAGACCCATTGCCGCTGGTGCTGTTCCCGCAGGGCTGCGTCTACCGCAACCGCGCGGTGCACGAACTTGACCGGGCCGGGCGGGCGTGGCGCGTCGCCTATTCCAGCCCGAACGACGCGGGCGTGCGCGCCGCGGTGTCCGGCGGGCTCGGCATCAGCGTGCTGCCTCACAGCGCCCTGCCCCCAAGCGCCCGCTTTCTGGGCGTGGAGGACGGCCTGCCCGCGCTGCCCGAAACGGAGTTGGCCCTGCTGGTTCGCGACGGCCTGCGCGGTGACGGCGCCGATCTGGTCACCCGCCTGCTGACCGAAAGCCTGCCCGAACCCGCCTGGGCCTGATCGCCTATTCCCGCTCGACCGTCAGCGTCAGGACGTGGGTCGCGCAGGAGATGCAGGGGTCATAATTGCGGATGGTCTGCTCGCAGCGGCCTTTCAGCCGCTCGTCGGACAAATCCAGGTTGGCCTGCACGACGCCGCGCAGGTCGGCCTCGATCTGTTTCTGGTTCTGCGAGGTCGGAGGCACGATGTTGGCCGAGGTGATGCGGCCCTGATCGTCCACCTCATAGCGGTGATAGCAGATGCCGCGCGGCGCCTCCGTGCAGCCGGTGCCCCGCCCGGCGCGCGGGACGATGGGCATGGCGGCGGGATCGAACTCCTCATAAGCCTCGGCCAGTTTCACCGCCTCGTCGCAGGCGTAGACCGTCTCCACCGCGCGGACCACGAGGCTCTGGAACGGGTTCCGCACCACCCGCGGCAACCCGGCATCCCGCGCCGCCTGCTTGGCCACGTCCGACAATTGGTCGAAGTTCAGCGCGTAGCGGGCCAGCGGCCCGACCAGATAGGGCCGCCCCGCCCCCATCATCACCCCGTGCAGCGCGTTGGAATGGGCGACATGCTCCTCGCCGAAGCGCGTTTCAAAATCAGCGACAGGGATGTCCAGCCCGCGGTTCGAGACGATGCGCCCGCGGTCGATGGCGTATTCGTCGGGATGGTGCAGGGCCACGAAGGTGTAGTCGTCCTGATAGTCCGGAAACTCGAACCCGGCGAACAGCCGCACGGTGTCCAGCGCCGCATCCCGCGCCCGCCGCAGGTCGTCGAGCATCCCATGCACATCGGCCTTCGGCGGCGCCTTCCAGAAGCCGCCGACGCGGGTGTTGACGGGATGGACGGCGCGCCCGCCCAGCACCTCCAGAATGCGGTTGCCGGTCTTCTTAAGGTCCAGCGCTCGCTCCACCACGCCCGGATGCGCCTTGGCGAGCTGGATGGAATCTTCGAAGCCCAGAAAATCCGGCGCATGCAGCAGGTAGGCGTGCAGCACGTGGCTCTGGATCCACTCCCCGCAATAGAGCAGGCGGCGGGCCAGGCGGATGCTGTCCGACACGGCGACGCCCAACGCATCCTCCATCGCATGGCTGGCCCCGACGATGTAGGCGACCGGGCAGATGCCGCAGATGCGCGACGTGATGTCCGGCGCGTCGCCGTAGGGCCGCCCAACCAGCAGCGCTTCGAAGAAGCGGGGCGGCTCGAAGATGCGGAACCTCAGGTCCCGCACCACCCCGCCCTTCACCCGGACATACAGCGCCCCCTCCCCTTCGACCCGGGCCAGGGCATCGACCTTGATGGTGCGGGTTTGCGATTCGGCCATGTCAGCGCTCCAATTCCATCCTCAGGCCTACCCGCTCATGCGCATCCCCTTCCGTCCGAAACGCCTCCGCGTTCGCGTTGAAGGACCGGAAGGCGTTGGCGATGTCCGCATCCGTCCACCCCAGCGCGGTCAACTGCTTCGCCAGAGCCGCCGTGTTGGGCGTCTCCTTCGGGCCGAAACAGCCGTAGCAGCCACGGTCGTGCCGGGGGCAGAGATTGCCGCAGCCGGCCTGGGTGACGGGGCCGAGGCAGGGTGTGCCGTGGGCCACCATGACGCAGACGGTGCCGTGCAGCTTGCACTCGATGCACTGGCTGTGCGGCGGGATGACCGGACGGCGGCCGTTCAGGAAGGCGTTCAGCACCTCCAGCAACTGCATCTTGTTGATCGGGCAGCCGCGCAGTTCGAAATCGACCTTCACATGGTCCTGGATGGCGGTGGAGGTCGCCAGCGTGTCGATGAACTCCGGCCGGGCGTAGACGGCGCGGACGAAGCCCTCCACGTCGCGGAAGTTCCGCAAGGCCTGGATGCCGCCCGCGGTGGCGCAGGCGCCGATGGTGATCAGCACCTTCGACTGCGCGCGGATTTTGCGGATGCGCTCCGCGTCGTGCGGCGTGCCGATGGAGCCCTCGACCAGCGAGATGTCGTACGGCCCCCGGACCTCCACCCGCGTGGCCTCCAGGAAATAGGCGATCTCCACCGCCTCCGCGACGGCCAGCAATTCGTCCTCGCAGTCCAGCAGAGAAAGCTGGCAGCCATCGCAGGAGGAGAATTTCCAGACGGCGAGCTTGGGGCGTTTTCGGGGCATGATCACAGCTCCCGCACGGAGAAGACGTGCTCAATGGTGTCGTAGCGGTAGACCGGGCCGTCCTTGCACATGAAGGAACCGCCCATCTGGCAGTGCCCGCAGAAGCCCACGCCGCACTTCATGTTGCGCTCCAGCGTCACATAGATGCGGTCGGCGGTCACGCCGCGTTCGTACAGCGCCTGGACGGCGGGGCGCGTCATCGTCTCCGAGCGGCAGACATAGGCGATGGTCTGCTCCGGGTCGAAGCGCGCGATCTTCACGAGGTTCGCGACACTGCCCACCCGACCGCGGTAGCCGGCGGCGGCGGAATGCACGGTGACGTGCACCTGCATGTCGAACCGTCCGCGCCACTGGTGCAACTGCTGCTCATACAGGATGTCGTGAGTACCGCGGGACCCGTAGCAGATCACCACCTTCCCGAAATGCTCGCGCCGGTTCAGCACCTCGGTGATCAGCGGGCGCAACGGGGCAAGGCCGATCGTGCCGGTGACGAACAGCACGTCGTGGCCGTAGGCGGGTTCGATGGGCCAGGGATTGCCGAAGGGGCCGCGCACGCCGATGGTGTCGCCGACCTTCAGCGCGGCCATGGCGCGGGTGACGGTGCCGACCTCCCGCACCGTGTGGACCAGTTGGTTCAGGTCGCGGCAATCGCCGGAGACGGAGATCGCCACCTCCCCCACCCCGAACACATAGAGCATGTTGAACTGGCCCGGCTTGAAGCCGTAAGGCCGGCCGTCCAGGCTTTTCAAGTGCAGGGTGAAGCAGCCGTCCACCTCCCGGACCCGGCGCACGATCTGGAACGGGCGCGGAACCATCGGGTCAGTCGGTAAGGGCGCGGCCACGGAACGGGAAAGGACGGTGGCGTCCATGGGCGTATCTCCGTCATTCCGCGGCTTCGGTCGTCAGTTCGACGATGCGCAGGCGCGCCTCGGCGATGCGGCGGCCCATCACAGGGATGAAGCGCTGATAAAGATGGAAGCCCAGTTCGTGGTTCTCGTCGATCTTCCGGCGCAGGCAGGCGCCGTCGATGGCGATGGCGCGCACCTGTTCCACCGCGCGGGCATCGAAGGTCCAACGGAAGGGCGGCACCAGCCAGGACCAGCCGATGATCTCCCCCTCCCCGATGTTCTCCACCACCACCCCACCGGGGCGGCCTGGGGCATGCACCTCCACGGCCACCGTGCCCTGACGGATCAGGTAAAAATGATCGGCGGTGCCGCCCTCCTTGAACAGGAACTCGCCGGGGCGCCAGTGGGCGTTGGAACAGCAACCGACCACAATGCCGCGCACGTCCGGCGGCATGTCGCGGAAGAACGGATGTTCAGCAAGCAGATGGCCCAGCCCTTCGATCTGCACCATGGTCGGTTCCTCCCTTGATCCGATTTTTTCGGCCCTAGGCGGTTTTCTGGTCCTGCTCGGAGTCTCGTATGGCCTGCGCTTCTTCGGTGATGTCGATGCCGACCGGGCACCAGGTGATGCAGCGCCCACAGCCGGTGCAACCGGACGTGCCGAACTGCTCCCACCAGCTCGACAGCTTGTGCGTCATCCACTGCCGGTAACGGGATGCGCCGCTCTGCCGGATGGCGCCGCCGTGGATGTAGCTGAAATCCACGGTGAAGCAGGAATCCCACCGCCGCCAGCGCTCCACATGGTCGCCGGTGAGGTCGGTGGTGTCCTCAACCGTCGTGCAGAAGCAGGTCGGGCAGACCATCGTGCAGTTCGCGCAGGACAGGCAGCGCGCCGCCACCTCGTCCCAGCGCGGATGCTCCAGGTTGCGGGCGAGCAGCGCCGCCGGCTCGGCAACCATGGTCCGGCCCATGTGGGCGCGGGCGTTTTCAACAGCGGCCCCGGCAGCGGCGACATCCGCCGGCTCCGCCGCTCGGTGCGGCAGCCGGTCGAGCAAGGCGGCGCCGGCCGGCGTGCCGGCCTCCACCAGGAAGGTGGGGTGCGTGGCGGCCGGTACTTCCGTCAGGGCAAGGTCGTAGCCCCCCTCCGCCTTCGGTCCCGTGCCCATGGAGTCGCAAAAGCAGGTATCGCCTGCCCGGCCGCAGTTCACGGCGATGATAAAGGCGGCGGCGCGGCGTGCGGCGTAGCCGCTGTCTGTGAACTGTTGCTCACCCACCGCGCGGCCATCGTGCCGGGATACTCCGAACACGCGGTCCTGTATCGCGATGGCGGCCATCTCACAGCCTCGAACACCAAGGAATGCATAGCGCGGCGCCGACTCGGTCGGTGCCTCCACGGTGAAGCGCTGGCCCTCCCTATGGCCTTTCCACAAGGTTTGGCGTGGCGGGTAAAGATACTTTTTCCAACTCTGCGGTCCGACCGTGTGCGCAAAAGCGGCGTTGGCGTCGCCCCGCACCAGCCGGTAATGACCACCGTCCTGCTCGTCGATCCATCCCCAAGGGAGGCCGGCCGCAGTGTCCAGGGGTTCATAGACAATGGCGCCATCACGCAACCGCGGTCCGATGACCGCATAGCCGTCTTCACGCAAGGCGGCGACCAGGGCATCCAGCCCATCGAAGCCGATGACGGCCTTTTGGTCGCTCGTCGTAGAGGTATGCACCATGGGCAGTCCCCTCGCGTCCCGAAGTGACCGGGCCGACCTGACGAGGGAAGTATACGCCCTTTGGCCGAGCGTTGAAGCCCTTCACAGAACCAACTTAGTCCTGCAGGGCGGACTATTTGTCGCAGGCTGGCGCTCATTCTGCTATTGACGCGTCCGGCTCATACAGGACGGAGAGTTTGATGGCTCGACGGAACTCACGACCGCCGCAGCGGGCGGCGCGGCGCGGCCGCTCCCTCACGTTGCGCGGGCTTATCACCATTCTTTTGGTGCTGGCTGCGGTCTCCGTCGCGGAACGTTACAATCTGCTGCCTCACGGAACGCTCGACATGATCCTCGGCCGGGAGGACCCTCATCCCAGGCAAACCACCCAGCGCCCGCCCAAGGTTCCGCAGACGCCCCGCCCCACCCCCGACGCGACCATCGACTACGCCGCCGTTCAATCCAAGCTCGACAGCATCCGGGTCGAGGACGAGATGCGCCGTGGCTACGTCCGCGAGGAATGGCCGCACTGGCTGACATTGAACAGCAAGTGCCTGAACACGCGGGAACAGGTGCTGATCCGCGATTCCGTCGAGCCGGTCACCCTGTCACCCAACGGCTGCTCCATCGAGGCCGGCGTCTGGCACGATCCCTACACAGGCGAGACCTTCACCAGTCCTCGTCAGGTGGACATCGACCATCGCGTGCCGCTGGAGGAAACCTACGCCAGCGGCGGCTACGACTGGCCACGCGAGAAGCGCGCCGCTTACGCGAACGACATGACCGATCCGCTGACCCTGATCACCGTCTCCTCCGCGGCCAACCGCGCCAAGGGCTCCAAAGGCCCGGAAGACTGGCTTCCGCCGCAGCAGGGCTACATCTGCGCCTATGTCGCGGATTGGATCGCGGTAAAAGCCCGCTGGCAACTGACCATGGACGAACGGGAACGCGTCACGGTCGGCAACATCATCGCCGACTGCCGCGAACAGGCCACCACCGCGAACCGGACCGTGGGTGAGCGG
>JAEZPL010000790.1 GCA_023413605.1 Pseudomonadota bacterium | reverse complement strand
GCCGCTTCCGCCTTCGCGGGTTCGCCGTCCTCCGAGATGATGCGGCGGATGGAGGCGAGGATCTCCTCCATCGACGGTTCTTGCTGGCCTTTATCGCTCATCGTGGCAAACCCGGGACGTCATCCTGCGGCAACACTAGGGCAGGATCGGGTAAAAAGCCACAAGACAAAAACGGCCCGCCAAGGCGGGCCGCTTCGATCACTCGGGCACGCCGGTGCCCGTCCACTTGTTACGCACCTGCCGGTAATGCGTATCGGGATCATAATATTGGACGGGCAGGCTGAGTTGCCGTGCCGTCAATTGTCCAATAGCACCCAGAACCGTGAAGGCCTGAACCATTTCGTTACGCTGCGCCTGCACGAGGTTCACGCGTGCGTTGAGCAGTTCCTGTTCCTGGTTCAACACGTCCAACACGGTGCGCGAACCGACTTGAGCTTCCTGCCGCACGCCTTCCAGGGCGATTTCCGCGGCCCGGATCTGCGAGTTGAAGGACGCGATGCTGGCGCGGGCGGCCTGGAGCCCCTGCCACGCGCTGATCGCCGCCTGGACGGCCTGACGGCGCGTGTCCTCGATTTGCATCCGCGCCTGATTCGCGGTGTGCTTCGCCTCGCGGGTCAGGGCTTCGGGAAGACCGGCCTGATACAGCGGGATCACCACCTGGGCGGTGAATTGGGCGCTGTTCTGCCGCGTCACGTCGATGCCGCTGGAGGTCGAGGGATCCCACGAACGGTTGGCCTGGGCCGACAGGTTGGCGGACGGCAGCAGCCGGCCGAACTGCTGGTCCACCGCCTCGCGCTGGGCCTGTTCGGTGTAGGACGCGGACAGGACCGACGGGTTGTTGGAGCGGGCCATCTCGACCACTTCGTCGAGCGTCGCCGGCAGCTTGAAGTTCGGCTTCGGCGCCTTGAGGTTGCCCGGCATGGTGCCGATCACGCGCTCGTAGGTCGCGCGGGAGGCTTGGAGCGTGCCCTCGGCCGTGATGCGCGACGCGATGGATGCGGCGAGACGCGATTCGGACTGGCTGACGTCGGTGCGGGTGTATTCACCGACGCGGAAGCGGTCGCGGGCGGCGTCGAGCTGGCGGCGGAGCACCTGCTCGTTGTTGATCTGGAGCGCCAGCAGGGCTTGGTTCTGAACGACGTCCAGATAGGCGGTCGCGGCGTTCAACAGCGTCTGCTGTTCGGTCGCCAGCACGGTTGCGCGCTGGGCTTCGACGGTGCGCTCGGCACGGCGGACGGCCGGACCGACCGTCGCGTCATATAATGGCTGGGTCGCCGTGATGCCGACCGTCTTCGGCGTGACCGAGGTGTTGCTCGAACCGGTGGCGCCGGTCTCCCGGTTCCGCAGATCCGAATTGGCGCCGGTGTGGCTGACGCCGGCGGTGATGCGGGCGGTCGGGCGATAGCCGGACAGAGCCTGCGGCACGCCTTCGTCCACCGCACGCTGGCGGGCACGCTGGGCGCCGAGGGCCGGGTTGTTCGCATAGGCTTGGGAAAGTGCATCCTGCAGCGTCTGCGCGGACGCGGCTTCGATGGCACCCACGAACGCGACACCCATGGTCAGGGTGGTCGCCAGCAAATGGCGCGCGAAACGGCTTCGCACAGTCATGTTCAATAGACCTTCATGTTCGGGTCAATTCGGCGCGCCCAGGAATCCACGCCGCCGTTCAGATTTGTCGCGCGGTCGAAACCCTGGGAACGCAACCACATGGTGACCTGCGCGCTGCGGCCGCCGTGATGGCAAACGACCACAATGTCGCGGTCCCTCGGCAGGTCCCCCACGCGGCCGGGCAGCGTTCCCATCGGTATGTGGAGGCTGTCCGGAATGGCACAGATCGCGACCTCCTGAGGTTCCCGTACGTCGAGCACGAGCGGGTCCTCTCCGGCCTTGCGGATCCGGTCCAGGTCTTCGACTTCCATCTGGAATGGCGCCGGCATGCCTTGGTTCTCCGCTGCGGGCCGCGGGGATCACGGCCAATGGAAAGCTCGGTGAACAGCTTAGAAGGTGAACAGCTTAGAAAACGAACGTCGGCTTCGGTTCGAACCCGGGCAGCAGGCGCGGCAGGGCTTCGAACAGCACGCGGCCTGACACCAAGCCGCCCAGGCGCTGGTACAGCTTCACCTCACCGACGCCGCGGTCGCCCATGACCGCGGCGATGAGGCGCCCACCCTCGGCCAGCTGATCCGTGATGGCGGACGGCACTTCGGCGACGAGGCCTTCGATGACGATGACGTCGTAGGGGGCCTGGGCCGGGTTGCCTTCGGGCAGCGGTCCGGTGACGACCGTCGCGTTGGCGACGCCGCTCTGGGCCAGGGCCTCCGTCGCGCGCTGGGCCAGTTCGGCGTCCGACTCCAGGCCGACGACCTTGGCGGCGAGCCGGGCCAAAACGGCGGTGGAGTAGCCGGAGCCGCAGCCGATATCGAGCGCCACGTCGGTTTCGCCCACCCCCACTTCCTGGAGCATGCGGGCGAAGACCATCGGCTCCATCAGATAGCGGCCATTTCCGATAGCGATGTCCTTATCCACATAGGCGATGCCCCGCGCCGCCTTCGGCACGAACACTTCACGCGGGATGTCGAGCATGGCTTCGACCAGGCGATGGTCGGTGACCTTGTTGGGGCGGATCTGCCCTTCGACCATGTTGAGACGGGCGGCGGCGTATTCGGACATGGCGGTCGCTTATCGAAAGGGTGGACGGACGCGGCGCCAAACCGGGTTCTTTCGGCCTAGCTGCCTCGTCGCGTATATATCTTCAAAGTGCCATGAACACAACGACACACGGGGTGTAAGCTGTTTCGCAGCAATAAGCTTGACCAGCCCGTCGAAGCGCAGTATACGTCCGCTCCCACGCTGCGGTGCCCCGGTTCGGGGTGCTGGTCCAAGGATGGCGCGGTGGCAGAGTGGTGATGCAGCGGACTGCAAATCCGTGTACGTGGGTTCGATTCCCGCCCGTGCCTCCATCCTTCTTTTCGTTTCCGGAACTCCTCAAGCAGCTTGGTCTACGGCCACGCCCCTGCCCCGTGCAGCGGCGTGTTTTCGCGTGTCCGCGCACGGCATCCGGCAAGTGAACCCCGACCGAACTTTTTTTGTTATCAAAAAGCTTGGCAAGTGCCGGCGTGTTCGCTATAACGCCGCCCACGCCGCTCAGCGGCTCGACTGATCCCGGTTAGCTCAGTCGGTAGAGCAGCGGACTGTTAATCCGCGTGTCGCTGGTTCGAGTCCAGCACCGGGAGCCATTTCGAAAGGCCAAGTTCCTTCGGGAACTTGGCCTTTTTCTTTGTCTTGTCGTCCCTTTTGGCTATGGCTGAAAGAGCGGGTCCCCCTGCCCGGTCGCCGGATGACGCCGCACCAACGCCATGCCCACATTGGCTCAGAGGTTCATGAACCTCGGTGCTCATGGACCTTGGCGCTTGGGTCCGGTGGTCAGCGGTGGAGGGGGCCTTGACACTTCAGGACGACCCCAGCCAGCCCAAGGGGCCGAACTGGGATTGGGTGGGCGCCGCGGCCGTGATCGTGATCGCGGCGGTGTGCGCCGTTGCAATTCTCGGCGCCGACTGGCAGCGCACGCAGGTTTCCGGCGAGTTCCTGCCGCCGGAAAGCCGGCGGACGATGCTGATCGCGCCGATGCCGCGTTGAACGACCGCCGCGGTGAAGGGCCGTGCCGCGCGACGCCCCGCAGGGTGTTCACGAGTCCCGATCAAGAGCCGAGGTCGTCATAGATGATGCGGTCGTCGTCGGGATCGCCGGCCGGTTCGCCGATGTCCCGCTTCCATTCGCCGCACCAATCGGTGGACAGCGTGATCGGGAATCGGCCTTCCGGGTCGCGCGGGGTCACCACCGGCGGGAACCGGCGGCACAGGCCCTTCGGTCCCCGTTGGCGGATGCCCTGCCCTTCCCAAAACAGGCAGGTGTAGCAACTGTCGATTCGCTTCATCGTGGGGACGCTCTCCTTCGAACGGCGCCGGCGATGATAGACCGGCGGACGGCGGCGCCAGTGTCGGCCACCCGCCGTGCCGCGTCGATGGAGAAATGCGCGCAGTTTCGAGTCGCGCTGTTCTTACTCGTCTCCTGGCTCGTGGCGCGGCTTCCCCTTCCGCAGTTCGTCGGCGTTCTGGACGTAGTAGGCTTTGATTTCCGCATCCAGCTCGCGCCTCCGCCGTTCGCCGGGCGATCCGGCGGGCGCGTCGGCAAGGCGCTGGAACTCCGAAACGGCCTGTTCCAGGTCGCGTTCGCTGTCGATCGTCATCGTGGTCCACTCCGCGTTGTCTCTGTGCCGGGTAACACTGCCCGGACGCGGGATGTTTCATCACAGTACGCTCTCGATTCGCCCCTTGATGGCAAAGCCGCAGCTCTCATTTCTCTGTTGAGGATCGTGTGATGCGGCCCCTCCAGGCCCGACTCGGATCCGGTGAGGGAGGGAAGCATGACGGGTCCCTGGCGCCGCATTCCCCGGTTGATGTCCCTGCCGATGGCCGCATCGATGGCCATCCTGGCAGGATTGATCGCCCTCCTCGCCCACGCTCCGGCATCGCGGGCCGACGACCTCAACGCGGAAGCTCTGGCCCGCGCCGTCGTCCGGATCAATGCCACCGTCCAGCCCGACGCGCAGAGCGCAAGAACGCTGGGTTCCGAACGCGAGGGCACCGGCGTCGTCATCGACGGTTCCGGCCTGATCGTCACCATCGGCTACACCATCCTGGAGGCGTCGCAGATCCAGGTCACCACCGGAGACGGGCGGGGCTATCCGGCCGAACTGGTCGCCTACGACCAGGCGAGCGGATTCGGGCTCGTCCGCGCGGGCCTGGGATTCGAGGCGACCCCGGTGCGGCTCGGCGATTCCGACGCGCTGACGG
>JAEZPL010000751.1 GCA_023413605.1 Pseudomonadota bacterium | reverse complement strand
ATTGAACGGCGCCCCCGAACATCGATGGGCGCATGAGAACGAGTGTCGCTGTGTTTTCAGAGGGCTTTGTTGCTGCGACCGGTTCCGGGACATCCCGCATATGTGAACTGGCGCAGCCGCTAAGCACCAGAAGCGCGCTTATCGTTAAGACAACCGCGGAAAGCCTTCTCATGAGCAATTTTTCTCTCCACTGACACGGTTTTATTTGTTTGGTGATCGGAACCGCAAACTGACGGGCAGAAAAAGCGTGCACCAATCTCGCTAATTGGCAAACCTAGATAGTGCAATCGAAAGAAATCAAGTGCATAAGTATTGATAGCTCAGCGGTCGTTCAGCTTTGTGGACAGAAGCGCTCAACGGCCGGCCACGCACACCCGGTTGCGGCCGGCCTGCTTGGCCTCGTAGAGGGCGGCGTCGGCGCGGCGCAGCGTGTGCTCGATCGACGGTTCAACGCCGTCCCATTCGGCCACGCCCACGCTGCCGGTGATGGGGATGCCGTGCCCGTCCATCGGGACCGGGCTGTCGGCGATGGCCGCGCGGACGCGTTCGGCGACGATGTGAGCGCCGGGAAGGTCGGTTTCCGGCAGCAGAACCACGAATTCCTCACCGCCGAAGCGGGCGATCTGGTCGGAGGTGCGCAACGCCTCGCGGGCGCGGGCAACGGCGACGCGCAGCACCTCGTCCCCGGCGGCATGGCCATAACCGTCATTCACCGCCTTGAAGTGATCGAGGTCGAGCAGGAAGATGCTGAGCCGGCGCCCGTGCCGCCGCGCCCGGCCCAGCTCGGCTCCCGCGAATTCCAGGAAATGGCGGCGGTTCCACACGGCGGTCAGTGGATCGACGGTGGCCAGCCGCTCCAGCTTGGCGTTGGCCTCCTCCAGCGCGCGGGTGCGTTCGGCGACGCGCGCCTCCAGCGTTTCGTTCGCCTCGCGCAGCCGCTCGTACAGGCTGACGTTGGCGAAGCTGATGGCGATCTTGGAGGCGAACACCTCCACCAGCGCGCGGTCCACGTCATCCAGCGGCCGGTCGGTGTGGATCCAGGCGGCCACCTCGTTGCCGTCCGGCACACGGATGAACAGGGTGGTCTCGTTCGGGCCGTAATGGCTCCGGCGGCTGCGGAACGCCTCCGCGATGCGCTCCGCCAGCGGCGCCGGGATGTCGCTGCCGGGATGCCCGGCCGCCTCCGCGTAGCATCCGGCGCCGGCCAGCACATAAAGGGAACCGCCGGGCAAGGGATCTCCAGAAAGGGGATCGCCGGGGGTGGCGCGCTGGGCGCAGAGGATGGCGTCGGGCTTCACCCGCAGGAAGGCGGACAGCTGGGTCAGCACCCCGGCGGCGAACTGCTGCATGGAGCGCAGCTCGAACAGCCGGTCGGTGGATCGGATGATCTGTTGCAGGCCGCGGCGGTGCGTTTCCAGCGCCACGATGTCGGAATAGGCGCGCAGCGCGGACACCACCGACGTGAACAGCTTCTGCGCCGTCAGTTCCGTCTTCGATTTGTAGTCGTTGATGTCGTAGGTGAGGACGACGTCCTCCTCCGGCGCCTGTCCGGGCTGGCCGGTGCGCAGGATGATGCGGATCGCCTGATTGCCGAGTTCCTCGCGGATGAAGCGCACCAGCCGCAGGCCGGCGTCGTCCGTCTCCATCACGACGTCCAGCAGGATGATCGCGATGCTGTCGTCGGCGCTCAGGATCGCCGAGGCCTCCTCGCCCGACATCGCGCTCATCAGCGACAGCCGGCGGCCCTTGTAGCGCAGGTTGCCCAGGGCCAGCCGTGTGACGGCGTGCACCTCCTGATCGTCGTCGACCACCAGCACCGTCCAAGGCTCGGCCTCGTCCGCGGGTAATTCCGGTGGAAGATCGTCGGCGAACAGTAAATCGGAGCCCATGGCGCACGTCCTGCCCGGCTTGCCCAGGGCAGGATCAACGCTTGATCCCACCCCAGGACGATCCATGCACGGAATTATGGTATCGGCAACAGTTAATGACCCGTAACCGATGCAACACGACGGGCGCAACGGGTTCCTTGTTTGGAAACGGCAAAATTTCATTCTTGCCCGCAATCCGATAAAGCGCCATGTGCAGCAACATTCGGGCGCCGGCAACGGCGGCCGCGTGTGGAACCCGTGCGCGGCGCCGGCTACCAACCGCTGGATGACGACGGCCAGATATCAAGGGCCAAATACCATTGATTGAGCGCGATCAAGGAATGGCCGCCTCCGCCAAGGCAGGATGCCGGGAACCGGGGTTCGGGATCCCGGTGTTTCCGAACACGATGCATTCTTCAATCTGGGGCGAACGGCTATGGCGGTGAATCGGCGAACCTTCCTGACGGCCATGGGGGCCAGCCTGTCGGTCGGCCTGCTTGCCATCGCGGTGCGCAGCGTGGCGGGCGCCGCTCCCGCCGGCGCGGCAGAGGTGACGGTGTGGAAGTCGCCGTCCTGCGGCTGCTGCGGCGGCTGGATCCAGCACATGCGCGCCGCCGGCTACGCCGTGACGGTGCACGATGTGGACGACGTCGATCCGGTGAAGGCGCGCCTGGGCGTGCCGGCGTCGCTTCAGTCCTGCCACACCGCGGTGGTGGACGGCTATGTGCTGGAAGGCCATGTCCCGGCCGACAGCGTCGCCCGCCTGCTGCGGGAACGCCCGTCGGCCAAGGGGCTTGCCGTGCCGGGCATGCCGCAGGGGTCGCCGGGCATGGAAACGGGCGTGAAGGAATCCTACGCCGTGGTGCTGTTCGGCACGCCCTCCGGCAGCGCGGTGTACGAGCGGCGCTGATACCGACGGCGCCTGAAGGCGTCGTCCGTATCCCCCTCTCGATCGATGCCAACGCATTGATCTGCCGGGTTTGACGGTCGGCGGGCACTGGACGTGGTCATCCGCCGACCGTATCACGACCGGTGTCGAGCCGCCTCCGCCCAAACGCCCTCGCTAGGCAAACACCTCATCCGCGGCCATAATCCGGCGAAGCCCTGGCCATGGCATCTGGCCACGAGGCGGGCCAGGCTGCGGAGGAGGGGGACGGTTGGTCGAACTGCTGAACACGCGCGAGATCGCGGATTACCTGCGCCTGAAACAGCGCAAAATCTACGATCTGGTGCAGCGGGGAGCCATTCCCTGCACCCGCGTCGGAGGCAAATGGCTGTTTCCCAAGGACCAGATCGACCGCTGGCTGGCCGCGCAGGGGACATCCCGCAGCGCCGCGCCGCCCCTGGTGCCGACGTTCGCGCCGACAACCGCGGCGCCTCCGGTCATCGCCGGCAGCCACGACCCGCTGCTCGACTGGTGCGTGGATGAATCCCGTTGCGGGCTCGCGCTGATGGGGGGCGGCAGCCTGGCGGGGATCGAACGGCTGGCCGAAGGCGCCGCGGTTGCCTGCGGCCTGCACGCGCTTGACGCGGAAACCGGCACCTACAACGTGCCCTTCGTGACGCGCGGGCTGGGCGACCGCGACGTGGTCGTGCTGGAATGGGCGCGGCGGGAACAGGGGCTGGTGGTCGCCTCCGGAAACCCGCTGGGCATCCGCTCCGTCGCCGACCTTGCCGCCAAGCGCGCCCGCATCGTGCGGCGCCAGCCGGAAGC
>JAEZPL010000735.1 GCA_023413605.1 Pseudomonadota bacterium | reverse complement strand
CTTCCATCTGCTGCCACGTGACGGGCAACTGCGAGGATTGCTCCGCGTCGGCGGCCTGGGCGTTGGCCTGCACCTGATACAGCCGGACCTGCCGTTCCGCCTGCGCGATCCTGTAGGACAGGTCCGGGGATTCCAGAACGAAGGCCGGGGCGTTCTCCGCCAGCCCCGCCCCTGCCCCGTCGGGCATCGCCCGGATCCGGCCGGCGTGCAGGGCGTAGAGCACCGCCTGCCTCTCCGCGTGCAGCAGGCCCGGCGCGGAGACCTCGCTGCGCCAGGGCACGAGGAAGGCGGCGACCAGCAGCCCGAGGGCCGCCAGCGTCGTAACGGTGTTGCGGTTCCAGCGCATGGCGCCGCGGTTGGCCGCCCAGGCGGCGAATTCGGACACGATCGGGCGCACGATGAACCAGCCGATTTCCACCACCATCAGGAACAGGCCGAGCAGCTTGAAGAACAGGTGATAGACCAGCAGCGCGATGCCCATGAACAGCACGAAGCGGTACAGCCAGATGGCGAAGGCATAGCCGATCATGAAGCGCCGCCGGCCGGCCGGCTGCACCTCCGGCGGCGGGACGCCCAGGGCGAACAGCCGTTCCCGCAGCCACCAGCGGCCCATGGCGAAGGCGCGGTCCTGGAGATTCGGGATGTCCAGCGCGTCGGCCAGCAGGAAATAACCGTCGAACCGCATCAGCGGGTTCAGGTTCACCGCCAGCGTCATGATCCAGGTCGTGCCGGCCAGCATGAAGACGCCCGACCGCAGCGGCCCGTCCGGCAGGAAGCTCCAGGCCAGCGAGGCGAAGGCGGCCAGCGTCAGTTCCGCCAGCATGCCGCCCGCGTCGATCAGCAGCCGCTTGCGGCGGGAGGTCAGGCGCCACGCCTCGGTCGTGTCGGTCCACAGCACCGGCATCAGCACCAGCAAGGCCACCCCCATGGCCGGCACGCGGCAGCCGCTGAGCTTCGCGGCGTAACCGTGCCCAAGCTCGTGGACGATCTTGGCGAACAGCAGCGCCGCCCCGCCCATCGCCGCCCCTTCCAGCGTGAACAGGTGCGGGAAGCTGTGGGTGAAGCTGTCCCACTGCCGCCCGATCAGGAACAGGCCCAGCATCGCCACGACCAGCACCAGCACGAGGAAGCCCGGCGTGAACAGGTGCCGGGCCAGCGGCAGCGTGGCGTCCAGGAAGCGGTCCGGCCGCACCAGCGGCACGCGCAGGAACAGGTAGTTCTTCAGCAGCCACTTCAGCGGGCGCAGCCGGCGCGCCTGGACCACGCGCGTCATGCGCGCCGTTCCCTGCGGGCCGCAAGGGTGCAGAAGCTCGCTGCGCTCCGCGAACTGGACGAAGTGCAGCACCTCCTCCGCCGTGACCGGCAGCGGGGTTTCGCGCCGGATCGCCTCCGCGATCACGTCGGCGCGGCCGAGCGGCCAGCGTTGCAGAATCTCGAATTCCAGCCAGCCGATGCGCAGGAATCGGTTGGCCGAGGGGTCGTGGAGCGTCCAGCTCGGCGCGCCCTCGTGCGTCGGCGGGCCGGGCAGCAGCGTCAGGTCCTCGCGCAGCGGCGGCAGCGGCATCTCCGCCGGAGACGGCTGGGTCATGGGAGAGCCGGCGGTCAGAACGTCAGCCATTGCCGAACCGTGGCGATGGGGCGGCGAAGGATCCAGAGCGCCAGCGGCGCGGTCTCGCCATAGATCTTGGCGGTGCCCTTGAAGCCGAGGCGCGGCATGTTGCCCACCCCGGTGAAGCTGGCCTTCAGCTTGTAGGCGACCACGCCGTCCGGCATCGTCTGGGCGCGGTAGCTGGTGGACTGCAACGCCGCGCGCATCGGCGCGTCCGGCGCCACGTTCAGGAAAAAGGCGACGTCGGCGTGCTCGTCCAGCGGGATGGCGTCGCCGACCGGCAGGCGGATTTCCAGGTCCACGTCGGCCGGATCGGCGACGATCATGATCCGCTCGCCTTGGGTCACCGGGCGGCCAATCCAGTCGTTGGGGTCGTCGAACACCACCACGCCCGCCGCCGGGGCGGTCAGCGACGCACGGTCGAGCAGGCTTTGCAAATAGGCGATCTCCGCCGCCTGCTGCTCCAGATGACCCTGGAGGATGGACAGCCTGGCCTTGGCCTTCGGGTCGAAGACGGCCATTTGCGCGGCCTGCTGGTATTCGGTCTGGGTGACCTCGCGCGCCTTCTGCGCCACCTTCAGCTTGCTGCGCAGCTGCGCGGTGTCCAGGGCCAGCAGGGGTTGGCCGGCGGCGACCGCCTGGTTCGGGGTGACGGCGACGCTGTCCACCACCCCGTCGAAGGGCGCGCGGACCAGCGTCGGCCTGTGCGGAACCACCTCCGCCGGGGCCAGAACCGACTGGCGCACGGGGAATGCCCCCGCCCCCGCCACCAGCGCGAGCGCGGCGGCCAGGGCGGTGCGGCGCCACGCCGATCCCGCGCGCCGCAGGCGCGGCCGGCGGGCGTGGGCCAGCATCCAGGCGTGGGCGTAGGCGTCGGCGAGATGGGCGAGAAGATGCTGGTCGGCCTCGCTCCACGGCTCGGCGCGGGCGAACAGCAGGGCGCCGACGCGCTCCCCGCCCGGCGCCACCAGCGGAACCCACAGCGCCCAGGGGGCCAGATGCTCCGCCCACTCCTTCCCGATTGGCGCGGACACGCCCTCCGCCATCACGGCGCGCGGCTCCGCCCCGCCCTCCCCGCCCGCCAGCTCCCGGCACAGGCGGGCCAGCCACTGGGCGTAGGGGCTGGCGAGGTCGGCCACGGCCACGCCCGACAGCGCGTCGATGCGGCCCCGCGCGTCGCCGATCCACACGGCGGCCTGCTGGTAGGGCATCACGCCCGCCGTCTCGTTCGCCATCACGAAGGACAGTTC